>DAOWJX010000059.1 GCA_030640155.1 Candidatus Aegiribacteria sp.
GAGCGCCCTTTTTGATGTGCTTTAAGAAGGGCTTTAGCTTCTTTCTTAAGGTGTTCGAGATTCGGTCTGGTGGGTAAAGAGCGGTTCATCATAAACCTTCCTTTCAGTTCGCGCCTGGGGTCTGCACGCACAGGCAGAAAAGAAGGTTAAAACTATTTTCAAAAAGATAGGCTGAGCCCTTTCTGCAGACCAAGAGGCATTCTTTTAAAAAGCCTAAATTATTGTATAACATTTTATTCCCGGTGTCAATATCCTATAGGGAAGTGGATTTAAGTCATCGCTCAGGGTTGTACGCTAAAGGGAGAAGAGCTGCTCCTGGAGAAAGACCGGTCAGGTCCGAAATGGATACACAGTGTTGCTGCTGCTGTCCTGTCAGGTTTGAAGCAATATCAGAAGGCCTGCAATGGCGGCAGAGGCTATAATGATTCCAGCAGCAATATAAACGATGACACTGGATGCCTGACCGAAGAACTGAGTATTGTGGTGAAAACCGCTAAATTGCCGGATGAGAGGCTTTCTGTCATCGATATCGTCCTGCAACAGATTCATGTAGTGAATGGATGTTTTTCTCAACATTATCTGATCCTCCCATTATCTGAACACCGAAGATGAAGAAATGGTTTCTTTTTACAGTTAATTATTTCCCCCTTGTCAGAGGTTCGAATTAGAAGAACATTCTATCATCAAGTGGAATATGATTCTGTCAGAATTAAATCAATGAAACGGAGAAAAAGAAATGGTGGTTAAAAAACCGGGCGAAAGCGAAGTAACAGGTAGAAGCAGCAAAGAAGCTGAGTCTGCGGGTAAGAAAGAAAAAACCATAAATATCTCTCGAACAAATGTTGATGAGATTAAGGGTGATTCGATTACAATGTGCCAGGTTACCGCCAGGTCTGTTCAGGGGGAAAAACTACTGATGCGTCAGGGGGGAATAGGAAGAGCACAGACCAGACAGTTAAATATGGTCCAGGGAGGAGCGGGTGTAATCCAGGCTGAAAAGGCCGATCTTTCTACTTCCAGCTCAGTTTTAATACTCTCCGGGGGTGATGTTAATATGGACCAGTCTGGCTCTAAATTCCTTCTTTCCAGGGGAAACATTTCCATGGATCAATCAGGTGTTATTGCCATGGCTGCTAAAAGGATTGAGGTAAAAAACAGTAGCACAGTATTGATGATCGCTCAAAACGTTGAAGGTTCAGTCAACACCATGTTCGGTCCTCGTGAATCATTGATATTCGGTGCTGCTGCCGGCCTGGTCGCAGGGTTGTTCTATCTTTTTGGAAGAGGAAAGTAAAAAAACATGATATCGATCTTAAGCACTCCTAACAGGATTGATACTCTTCCAGTCCCAACTTGAGAATTCTGAGAGCATCACGCATCTTCTGCTCATCAAGAACGTATGCGATCCTGATTTCATCAAGTCCTTTACCGGGTGTCGCGTAGAAACCTGCAGCAGGAGCTACCATAGTAGTCCATCCATCTATGGAGAAATCACTCAGAAGCCAGGACGCGAATTTGTCTGTATCATCAACGGGCAATCGAATAGTCGCGTAGAATGCCCCTTCGGGTTTCAGGAAGAAGATGCCATCAGTATTCTGGAGTTCGAGGAGGAGTAAATCACGTCTGGATTGATACTTGGCTACAATTGATGTGTAATAATCATCGGTCAGAGATTCATACATTTCAGCTGCGCCGTATTGCGAGAGAGTAGGCGGACAGAGGCGTGCCTGGCCGAACTTTATGAAAGTAGACATTACGGATGGATTCCGTGTAATCAGATTGCCCAGTCTCGCGCCGCAGGAACTGAACCGCTTGGAAATCGAATCCATCACAATGGCTCGATCCGAAATATCCTGAATCTCGAGAATAGAGGAATGCTTTCTGCCGTCAAAAGCGAAATCACGGTAAACCTCATCCGCAAGCAGAAAAAGGTTATTCTCAATAACGATTTCAGCGAGTGTATTCAACTCATTATCAGTCAGGATAGTACCGGTGGGATTATTTGGATTGCATATAAGGATTGCTCTTGTGCGATCAGTGATTCTGGAAATGATTTCATCTTTCGGAGGCAGATGGAACCCGTTCTCAACGCTTGATGTGATCGGTACAAGCTTTATGCCCGCAAGAGTGGCGAACCCGTTGTAATTAGCATAGAAAGGTTCAAAACAGATTATTTCCTCACCAGGATCACATGTAGCCATCATCGCGAAAATAACCGCTTCTGAACCACCCGTTGTGATCATAATCTGATCAGGGAGAAGTGAAATGCCTGATCGGGAGTAGTAATTGCATATGGCTTCTCTCAGTATGGGAAGCCCAATACTCGGTCCGTAAGCAAGCACATTGCTCATGTTCGATCTAACAGCATCCCAGAATTCAACCGGTGTTGGAAGATCAGGCTGACCAATATTCAAATGATGGATCTGTATTCCACGGCTTCGCGCTTCATTGGCAAGAGGTGCCAGTTTTCTGATGGGTGATTCCTGTATATTGTTACCTCTATTGCTTATACGGGGAATAGTCATGCAAAGTCTCCTTCCGGTTGAAATGAAGGTGTTTCATCATTAATTTCATAATGTATAATACGTTGTAATATACTTATCGCATATCCTGAATGTACAAGTGACCACACGTTGAATCGGAGAGGTTATGATTCTCAGACTTGTTGAACTGGCAATCGAGGGTTCTCCCGAGGAAAACCTGGAGAAGTTCTCTGAAGCAGCTGTAGCATCTCCTGTACCTGATCTTGCTGTATTGCCTGAACTGTTCATGACAGGTTATGTGCTGGACAGAATACCCGATCTTGCCCTTTCTCCCGAAGAACTTCCTGAATTGCTTCCAGCGAAGACAGCTGCCGGAAATAGTGTCTGGATTGTCGCGGGATCGTTTCCAGTAAAGAGCTCAAATGGAGTAGTGAACAGAATGGTGGTCTACAATCCTGATGGAAAGATCGCATACACAACGGAAAAGGTTCATCTTTTCAGATCGATGGGGGAGGATAGAGCCTTTATACCAGGGAAATGCGGAGGTACATTCGATCTGTCCGGAAAAACAGCAGGGGGGATCGTCTGCTACGATCTGCGGTTTCCTGAATTGACCCGCAGAATAACTCTTGGAGGGGCTTCCATTATTTTTGTTCCGTCTCAATGGCCGAGTGGGCGGAGGGAGCTATTTCGATCTCTTCTCAGGGCAAGAGCTGCTGAATCTCAGATATTCGTTGCAGGATGCAATATCGGCGGAGAGCATCTTGGAGTTATCTTCAAGGGTGGAGGAGGGGTTGCGCACCCCACTGGAAAAATGCTGAAAGGCAGTATAATATCGGATGGAATTACAGATTTTGAAATCGACCTGAGTGATGTGGATCAGATTCGTACACATATTGACTGTTTATCTGATCTGAGACCGGAGGAGTACGGATCCATTCAGCCTGCAAAGGAGACTCCATGAAGGATTACGGTTCCGTTTTTTTCAGGGCTGCGATCACTCTCATTGGAGTTGTAGCAGCTGGTACCATCCTGAAAACGGCATCGAATGTTTTCGTTCCACTGACGGTCGCATTCTTTCTTATGCTGCTTCTGCAGCCTGTCTCAAACCGAACAGCCTCAGTAACGGACGGATTCATTGCAAAACTCAAGGGGAAATTCGGAAAAGAGCATATCAGTGAAGAGTCAAAACTGGCTGTAATCTTCTCTGTTATTTTTGTTCTTTTTCTCTTCGCCTCACTGTCTTTTGGAGTATATGTTCTTATCAGAGGACAGATATCACTGATTATGAGCAAGAGCGGTGAAATCATGAACAATGTTGTTATGCCTATTAAGGACTGGATGGTTTCAAGCGGACTGTTCGGAGACACAGCAGCAGTTGAAGAGCATATCAACGGGCTTGTGGAATCAGCTCTGAGCATCGCTCCGAACGCTGCCAGACCGATAATATCCGGTGTTTTCACATTCGCCATGATCATGTTTCTTACCACTTTTCTGCTTATTGGCAGAAATAGGCTTGAAGAGAACATGCAGAGTACACTGAAACCTGCGAATTACAAAAACATTCAACACATTGTTGACAGAATTGAATCGAATACACGTAAATTCATTGTTACAAAAATAATTACGAGTTTGATTACCGGAGTAGGAATCGGACTGGGTCTGCTGCTGTTTCTTGATACTCAGGATGCTCTGATCTGGGGATCCATATATTTCGTAATGAATTTCATTCCTATTTACGGATCTCTTATTGCCGGGGCAGGTGTAATACTCTATACAATGGCAACTTATGAGCAAGGAAACTTCCTTGCCGCCTGGCCTGTGGTTATCATTGTGCTGGTCATCAATAACCTTGTTTCCAATGTCATAGAACCAAAAATGATGCAGTTCAGACTTCCTCTCGGATCGGTAACGGTTCTTCTTTCGGTTATTGTCTGGGCATGGCTCTGGGGCGCATGGGGAATGATTCTTGCAGTACCCATTACGATTATGGTAAAGATTATGCTTGAGGATATCATCGGCAGGGGATGGTTATCTGCTCTGATGGAAACCTGATGAGATGAGATA
>DAOWJX010000214.1 GCA_030640155.1 Candidatus Aegiribacteria sp.
AGTGATCCGGAAACCTTCGCCCCCATACAGTAAACATCTCGCACAATCCCGCCTATTCCGGTAGCAGCGCCCTCCACGGGAAGAACCTGGGAGGGATGATTATGGCTTTCGTGGGCAACAACCAGATCCCATTCAACTCCATTAAAAGTGCAGAATCGCACGATTCCGGCATCTTCCCCGGGTCCAACAACAACATTGGAAGCCTGCGTTGGCAGCTGTTTCAAAACAGATTTTGAGCTTTTATAGGAGCAATGTTCACTCCACATCGTATCGAACAGGTGAAGTTCCAGAGGTGTCGGCATTCGACCAACATAACCGGCCAGTTTCTCTGCTTCCGGGAGCGTCATCGCAAGGTTGCGTTCTCTGATAACCTTCCTAAGCTTATCCCTGAGGTCCATCAATGCCTTTCAGTTTATTGATATACAGATATTCGCATATGCCGAACGAGGTCAGTTAACAGACAATTCCCGATCATTTGCCAATCGACGAGATGAACGCTTTCTGCTCAAGACTGCTTAATACAGTCTCAACGGTATCACTGTTACCTGATTCAACTATAAGATATCGAATCCTGACGTTACCTAAACTGTCTCCTGTATCATTCTCCAGTTTTGGAAGGTCATCAAGCAGGCGCTGCATAACATTTTCCATCCCTTTAAAACCTGTGCCAGGCAATAGAATGACAAATTTATCAACACCGGTTCTCAATCCCTCATCGATGTTCCGCATAGTCGCTTTGAGATGGTTGGCAGCAATGGACATAAATTCTCTGGCGCGAAACCTGTCATCAATAGCACCACGTTCAACTATAAGTTCCACTACAGCCAGAGGACTGTCAAATCTTCTGACTCTCTCAAGCTCCTGAGTAAGAGTCGGTTCGAGCCTTCCCTTACCCGGAAGGCCTGTATCAGGGTCCATATCGGCAGCGGATTCAAACCTGCCAAGAAGTCGAATACCCTCTAAGGCAGCCGCTCCAACAGCGGCAATCGCAACCAGTCTTTCCCTGGGAAGTGTTGATTCTATCGGAATATCAACCAGACATATCACTCCGTACAGCACACCCTGACACACCATAGGTGCAGCGAGATCGGGCAGGAAGTTCGGAATTGCAGTTCTCTCAAGCCGCTTCTTCGTAAGTTCGCTTTCTTTCTCAAGATTTTTCTTTTCAAAAACCAACCCGGTTTCCGCTGTAAATCCCACATGTCCGTCACCAACATTGACCACAAGAGGTTGTTTGAGAATCTCTCCGAGTCCCTCAGTATGCACAAGCCCAAGTTTACCTCCCCGGACATCAGCCAGGAATACCGCAATGCGATCACATCCGGTAAGTCTGTGCATGGCCCTGGCAAGAAGTTTAGCAAGTTCATCCGGAGTTCTCGCCGCGAGCACCTGTTTTACCAGTTCAGGAAACAATACTGCAATATCACGGTGTTTCTTTATCTCAAGATCGTACCTCGTGTGTCTGGCATCAGCTTCCTGCTTGTCATAACGAAGAGCCGTAATATCATTCTTGAGTGAACTGACTCGTTCTTCGTTACTGGTTGCCATTTTCCTGCTTTTTACGATCATAATCAACCACACAAGCAATGCTCCTGCTAGACATCCCGCAAGTATTTCGATCACCATCTATATCACCCTCCCCCTTAATCATCCATCTGCTGGTAAAAGACCTAGCCTTCCAAGAGTATTATCCTCATTTCGAAGGTGATACTCAAGGGCACATCTCTCAGCTATTTCATTACTGGATAGAATATCTTTAAACTCCTGGTCCTGTCTTACCATATCGATAAAGCCATTACCCTGTTCAATAGCCTCCATGGCAACACGTTGAACCATCTTATAGGCACTTTCTCTTGAAAAACCTTTATCAATCAGTGCAAGCAGAATTGTCTGAGAGTGGAATCTGTCCCCGGCCTTTTCAATATTACTTCTGACGGCATCTGGAAATATCCTCAGATTCAACGCAAGTTCCACTGCTCTGGAAAGTGAATAAAGGGCTATGCCGCAGGAATCCGGAAAAATGAAGCGTTCAGCGGATGAATGGCTTATATCTCTTTCATGCCATAAAGCAGTGTTCTCAAGGGATGGAATCAGATAGCTCCTTAGCAGGCGGGCAAGCCCGCAGAGTCTCTCACTGATGATTGGATTCCGTTTATGCGGCATGGCGCTGGAACCTTTCTGTCCTTTCCCGAAGGACTCCTCAACTTCACCAACTTCGGTTCGCTGAAGATGCCTTATTTCCGTTCCAAATCTCTCAAGCAGATTTCCTATGGAAGCAAGCGCATATATGAAATCTGCGTGCCTGTCTCTTGCAACAACCTGGGTCGAAACAGTTTCGATCCCGATTCCAAGTCTGCTGCAGACGTATTCCTCAACGGATGGGTCCAGATGTGCGTAAGTTCCTACTGCTCCGGACAATTTCCCAACACATGCTGATTCAAGACCAGTTATCAATCGATCGTGGCACCTCAGATATTCGCTGTAGTACCCGGCGAACTTCAAACCCATCGTTGTCGGTTCCGCATGCATTCCGTGACTTCTGCCTATGCAGAGCATCCCTCTGGTTCTGCTGACCAGAGCAGCAAGAGCGCTGCCAAAACTGTCAAGCTCATCCAGAATCATCTTCCCTGCATCCTTAAGCTGGGTTGCAAGGCATGTATCGAGAATGTCGCTGGAAGTCATACCGTAGTGAATATGTCTTGCTTCTGAACCAAGACTCTCTGATACACTTGTAAGAAAAGCAATTACATCATGCCTGACAACTTCCTCGATTTCTTCGATTCTTTTTGCATCGAATGAGGCGTTATCTCTGATATTCTTCAGATCTGAAGCTGGAACCAACCCGGCTTCTGCCCTTGCCTCCACAGCGAGTATCTCTATTCTCAACCACCTTGCATATCTGGATTCAGCAGTCCATATCTCTTCCATCTCGGGGATTACATATCTGTCAATCATTATTATCCTCCAGTAATCATGAAAAGGTCCTGCAAATCCGAATCTGAACTATCAATGCGGAAGCTCCGCCCCGGAAGTCAATGGACCATATATCCATGCAAAAAGAGACAGGCTTGGAACATACACCCTGAACCAGTCATCAAGTCCTCCCGTAATCTGAAGAGTGTCACCACTTTCGACCTGTCCGAGAGTGGCATATTCAGTTCCTGGTCCTGCTCTCAGATTCACAATACTGCCGGATACAATTAGCTGCTGCCATTCCGGAATACTGCTGTCAACCGTTTCCTGATCGTGCAGAGATACAGCAGTTTTTGAACATGATAAAATTATCAGAGACAGCAGCAGCGATGAAATGAGGAAACAAATTTTGCCTGAATCACACATTCCCCTCATAATACCTCCCCGGCCCAGTACGCGAGTATTGGAGCAAATCCCGCGATAAACAGACTCCCGTCTGCAATAATCCTTTTGGAAAACTCTGATGGAAATGGACTTCTTCTAAGATAGAAATACCCTGCCGCCAGAGTAATAAGCCCACACGCGAAAGCTGAAGCGTGAACGGGCAGATACCGAATAGCAATGCCGGATGCAGGCAGGACAGCCGCCAGAACGAAACAGCACCAGAACAGAATGACGCTCTTTTCTTTTCCAGCATGAATGGGAATGGTATCTAATCCCATAAGAGCATCTCCCTGCATATCCACTAAATCAGCCAGCAGGCACCTGTCCAGAAACAGAAAGAACAGTGTGCCTGCCCATAGAACAGAACCGGGATTAATTGTTGAACCGGCTGAAATGAATCCGGGGAGTAATGCAAGCAGGAATGACCAGGCTCCGGCGAACATGAGATCCCTGGACCCGGGAACAGCTCTCAATCCTCGGAACGGGTAGGTTTTTCTTATAAGCGGAATGGAATAGAAAAGGAATGCAACAAGCATTAATCCCAGAACACATGGCCAGATAGGATTCAGAAACAGAGAAATCCCCATGGACCCGGCAAATGCAGTTAAAGCGCAGATAGTAAGAGAGATTCGATGCTTTCTGATAAACACCTGTCTCCGCAGGCCGGATGGGTGCGAATATCCGGATTCCAGAACGGAAGTCACCGTATGGACTGCGAAAAGGAAAAGAGAAGCGGCAATCACCGGTTTAAGCCACCCGATACCGGCAAGAATGATCGAGCTGGCGATTCCCGTTGCAAATGTGATTGGGAGAATATGAAAATTCCCGAAAACCAGAGCCTGAAGTAACTCCCTGAATTTTCCCGATCTCAGTCTGTTCCCCTGAATCTCAAGAATTCGTTCCCGAACTTTTCGAATACTCCAGCTGGGGGTAGATGCACCTGCTGTTAGAAGGATGGCATCGTACCTGGCCAGCAATTCCGCATCGAGTTCTTCATGCGTTTCGACAATGAATGATGAAAGTCCTTCCTCGCGGGCGATTTCAGCAAGCCTGGCAGTATTAGCGCTGTTTCTTCCGCCAACGACAACCACACAATCCACTTCACCACACAGATCTCTGAGTTCATCCTGTCTCATGCTTGTTGATTCGCAAATCGTAAAAGCATGTTCAAGATTTGGAAATCTGTTCAGAAGAACTTTCTTTGTTTCCTCGTACGTTTGTGTATTCTGTGTTGTCTGGGAAAGGAGGAACGGCTTTGATAGTTCCGGCAGATTTTCCACATCAAGCGGGCCGGATATGACCCTGGCTGAGGATCCTCCGTAAGAGAGGATCGATATTACTTCCTGATGAGCAGGATCTCCAAGGATGAGAACATCATATCCCTCGTCACTTTTGTTTCTTGCAATCATCAGAGCTCTGCTGACTCGTGGACATGTCAGATCCTTCAAATGAAGGGGAAGACTGGAAACCTTTTTCTGTTCCTCAACAGTGATTCCATGAGTTCTAAGGAAAAGTGTACCTTTCCGCATTTCCTCAGGATCACTGCAAATGCCTACACCCTTATCTTCCAGAGCCTCCAGTACCTGCGGGTTGTGCACAAGCTCGCCGTATACCGCATACGGCCCGTTGCCCTTCTTGAGTTCAGCAAGGACCAGATCAACGGCCCTTCGGACTCCCCAGCAGAAACCGGCGGTACGCGCTGTAATTACGCTCAAGAAGATTCCCCTCACTAAATGAAAACGTACAGGTTAACATAACAGAGAAAGAAAGCACGGGTAAATCAACTCGGCTTCTGCTTTCAAGCTCAGTAGTATTGATTCAAAGAAATCCCAGAAACTTAAACGAAGCCACAGAAATAAATCTCAAAAACTCAAAACCATGAAGAAGCATAGAGATTTGGTTCAGCCTGAAGCCTTAGTCATGTTTTTTCTGTTTCAATGCTTTGTACAAACCAGTTATACGTTCCTGAACATATAACTTCGCCTTTAATATCTTTAACTTCCACATCAACAGATATTAATGCCCGCCCTTTTTTTCTGCGAATCGGTCATAAAATTTCTGTACGGACTCTTGTGAAATAGACGGAAATGCAGTAATTAATTCAACCGCAGGCTTTTTGAACTTAATTTATGAGTCTCTAAAAATGGGAACAACTTTGCCCACAAGTTCAGGTAATTCTATTCGTAACATTTCACCACTTGCAGTTTCAGCGAGAGTGAATTGTGCACTGGCATGAATGGTTTGCAGGTGATTTTGAATACTATCGCTAAAAGATAGTTCAAGTTCACCTTTACTATCCCTTTTTTATCCCCACCTTCTCAACGAAAGGTATCTCAACAACATTCATAAGTTTTCTTTCTAGATCCAACAGTAGATATGGGGGTTAAAATAAGCAGCGGAACAATAATGGTCATAGGGAATTCAGCAGCTTTTTCATGGCATCACGATATTTCGCGGCTGTCTCAAAATCGAGCTTTTCTGCGGCTTCGAGCATTTTCTTCTCCAGGTACTGCACGGCTTCATACGGGGATTCCGGGATGTCCGTAGCGATATCATCCTTGCTGACGGATGATTTGAAGATATCAGCAATGCTGGTCGCCCTCAGTATCTCTTCTCTTGATTTCCTTATGCTTTCAGGCGTAATATTATTATCAATATTGTACTGAAGCTGTATTTTCCTCCTGCGTGCGGTTTCAGTGATTGCAAACTCCATGGAATCAGTAATCCTGTCGGCGTAGAGTATTACTCTGCCGGTAAGATTTCTTGCTGCTCTTCCGGCAGTCTGGATGAGGCTTGTTCTGGATCGCAGGAATCCTTCTTTATCGGCGTCAAGAATTGCGACCATGGCTACTTCGGGGAGATCGAGTCCCTCTCGAAGGAGGTTTACTCCGACCAGAACATCGAAATCCGCGAGCCTGAGTTCTCTAAGAATTGAGACCCTCTCAAGAGCGTCAACCTCACTGTGAATGTATCTGGCATTGATCGAAAGGTCCTGAAAATATGAAGTCAGCTCCTCCGCCATTTTCTTAGTCAACGTAGTTACAAGCACTCTCTCACCGGACTCAATCGCCCTTCGAGTTTCCTCTACAAGATCATCAACCTGACTTACGCCGGGTCTGACTTCCAGCTCAGGATCCACCAGTCCGGTTGGTCTGACGATCTGCTGCACAATCTGGGAGGAATGATCCAGCTCGAAACTTGCGGGGGTTGCGGACATACAGATCTTCTTACCTGTTATTTCAATAAACTCGTCAAGATACAAAGGACGGTTATCCAGAGCTGAAGGGAGCCTGAATCCGTAATTGACAAGTGTTTCCTTTCTTGCTCTGTCACCTCTGTACATCGCCGACAGCTGCGGGATCGTCCTGTGTGACTCATCTATGAAAACCAGCATATCTCCCTCCGGGAAGTAATCAAGCAGGCACGCAGGACGCTCTCCTTCCTTCCTTCCGGACATGTGTCTGCTGTAGTTCTCTACTCCCGAGCAGTATCCCGTTTCGGCCATGAGTTCGATATCGTAACGCGTTCTTGATTCCAGTCTTTGTGCTTCAAGCAGTTTGCCATTGAGCCTGAAATCCGTCAGGGATTCTTCCAGTTCCCGCTCAATCCGGCCAAGCGCAAGGTTCAGCTCGCTTTCACTTGTAACGAAATGCCTTGCGGGGTAGATGAAAATCCTCTCCAGACTCTCCTGAACGGTACCTGTAAAATGATCGACCCTGTAAATACTCTCTATCCTGTTGCCGAAGAACTCAACCCTTATCGCCATTCGGCCGTAGGCGGGAACAACATCCACAACATCGCCACGTACTCTGAATCTACCTCTTGTCAGGGCGACATCATTCCTTGAGTACCGCATTCCCACAAGTTCTGAAAGAAGGTTTTCCTGATCGAGCATCATACCGGTTGCGATATCAAGGCAGCTGGATTTAAATGTGTCCGGATTACCAAGGCCATAAATACAGCTCACGGAAGCTATAACGATTACATCCCTCCGCGTGAGGAGAGAAGTAGCCGCCCGCAATCTGAGTCTGTCCAGCTCTTCGTTGAGATCAGCATCCTTCTCGATAAAAGTATCCGTAGTCGGAATGTAGGCTTCGGGCTGGTAGTAATCGTAATAGCTTACGAAATACTCAACGGCAGCATCCGGAAAAAAACCTTTCAACTCACTGTAAAGCTGGGCAGCAAGTGTTTTGTTATGACTCACAACCAGCACGGGGCTTTCCATCTTCTCGATGATTCCCGCCATTGTATAGGTTTTACCTGAACCGGTAACACCAAGAAGGGTCTGCCACTCCATGCCATCATTCAGACCGTTCACCAATCTTCTGATAGCCTCCGGCTGATCTCCGGAGGGACTGAACTCACTTATAAGAGTAAATAGTGACAATCTATTCTTTCAGGGAATCAATGTTTATCTCGAATCCGGAGGCCGGACGAGTAATACCCCATTCCGTAAGAACTGCAGGGTGGAATTCTCCTATTACACCGGATGCCTTGTCATTGATGATAACAGTGGCACACCTGCCGCTGATAAACCTTTCGTCTTCCACAGATCTCAGGGATAAATCAAGATCTCTTGAGTAGCAGATTGAACCAAGGATGGAATGAACATCGCCAAAATCAGCCTTGTTACCGCAAACAAGACCGGCAAGATAGATTTCAGTTCTGCAGACGCCGTCATCTCCTGAGATCAGAATCTCACCCGATTCAAACATGCGATGTGGATAAGAAGCATGAGCACTGGTGCTTTCGACATCAAGAAGTCCTGGAAGTAACGTGTTTCGGACAACTCCATATTCCTCGGTCATGGGGTTGGCTATCATCACGGGATCAATCGGAGTTCTGGTAATCCCCTTTATTTTCCTCCAGCTGGTCAGTGCTGGACGGAGAATCTCTTCGCATCCTGCTCCAATCAGCACTGTCCGAACAGCATCAACAAGCTCCTCCACCGGAGCACTGTGGCCGATAGTAAATTGTTCGGGAAGAAGCGGTTCAAAGGATTCCAGTCCACGGGAGATCGCAATATCCTCAATCATGTCGACAGCATGGATTCCATCCCTCCTGTAGGGCGGAAGAATCCCTGTTAACGTATCGCCTTCGATCTCAACCGAAGCATAATCCATCCGAAGGAGAGCTTCCATCGCTGAATCAAGAGATATATCAATCCCGAGCACTTTTTTTATTTCATCTTTCGTCACACTCATGCAGTCTGCGAACAGCACAGGTGTAACCACTTTCCGATCAGGAGAGGGGACATCGTAGGAGTAGAGAACATCAACAGGAGTTATTATCGCTCCATGGTCCTCCAGATTGCAGGCAAGCATTGTGGCTGTCAGCTGGACTGTTTCCCAATCTGTTCCAGTTACGTCACAGAATAGATCATCATCACCCTGGCATACCTTTCCGGTTGTATTACTGTTCAGGATCGGAGGGAATGAGAATATCACGCCATTAGTATCTGTAAGAACGGGATACTTATTAAAACCTGCCAACAGGTGTGCGTATTCCCTCCCTTTCTCCGTATCAGTGAGAATGTGAGAGAGAGGCATCTTCTCCTCATAACCCAGGGGTTCCATCAGCTCTCCGGTTTCGGCTGAAACATAGCAGACCGGGAATGCTATCTCACTTGCCCTGTGGAAACCGATTGCGGCCCTGCTGCGTTTCCTGCAGTATGATTCGCTGAGCTTCTCCTGGACAGCGATAAGCGAATCCAGTCCTTCCTGATCCAGTTTCCAGCCTGTAGCCCTGAATCCGGCGATATAAGGCCTGATGGCCTGTATACCGGGATCAACCTTTATGCTCAGATGATCCGATGACATGCTGGTAAGATGATTTTCAGGACCGGTCTCACTGCATCTTAAAGCTCTGGCCACTCCCTCAAGGCACCACAGATCAGGTCTGTTGGTATCGTTGAGTTCTATTTTAAGCTCGTCGTCAAGTGAATGATCAATTTCGCCTTTTACTAGGGTTAGAAGACTCGCCAGTTCAGTATCACCGGGATCTTTCATTCTAGACAGTTTGAAAAAATCCTGTCGGTTAACCTCAATTTTAGGCATTGGCATTCCCCTCCCTTCCAGTGAGGA
>DAOWJX010000321.1 GCA_030640155.1 Candidatus Aegiribacteria sp.
GAGCAATAACATGCGATACAAGCGGATAGAAGTTGTCCAAGTTAAAATGCAGTGCCTGTATGATGGCTGGTGCTGTTGCAGGAACCGTCGTTTCGAAACCTACTCCGAAGAACACAACGTGCTTCATCGGGTTCTGTGCGGCTATCTTCACAGCATCAATTGGTGAATAGACTATTCTGACGTCCCCACCGGAAGCCCTGATACTTATCAAATCTTGAACGCTACCAGGTACTCGGAGCATATCACCGAACGAACAAAGAATAACATCCTTAATACCGGCAATTTCAATCGCTTGATCGATCAGTTCAATCGGGGTTACGCATACCGGACATCCCGGACCGTGAATCAGTGAGATTTTTTCAGGAAGGATCTGGTCGATACCGTATTTAAGAATGGAATGTGTCTGTCCACCGCATACCTCCATGATCGTCCATTCCCTTGAAACCAGCTGTTGAATCCTTGAAGCGTACTCCTCAGCTGCTGCTCGATCACGGTATTCTGAAACATATTTCAAGATGTACCCTCATCGGGTATAATGTTTCGTTGTAAGGCATTATGATCGCTTTTAAGTTCTTCTTTGCCAAATTCCGAGATCTGTCTGAGATATTCAAAAACCTCACTGGCTTCTTCCTCGTTCAGTTTATTAAGAGCGAATCCCGCATGAACAATAACCCAGTCACCAACCTTCGCATCACTGACACCGGCCAGGCTTATGTCCCGCAGGATTCCTCCGAAACTCACTTTTCCTGTCCTGAAAATCGGATCATCTCCCTGGAAAATCTCCTCAAGCCTGCCTGGCACTCCAAGGCACATTCTTAATCTCCTGTCATTTGTTCGTAAACAGATTCACCGCTGCAAATATCTGCCCAGGGGCTATACCGCCGTCATTCGGAGGTATCCTCCTGTGCAGAATTGGCATGAATCCTCTCTTCCGAAGCAGATCCGCTGTTCTTTCCGCGAGATAGACGTTCTGAAAGCATCCTCCGCTCAGAACTACTTTCTTCTCCCCGGTTAACTCAGCTACAGATACAATTCCCTCTGCAAGCGCATTGTGGAACCTTGCGGAGATCATGGATGTTTTCTCCCCGATGGTAATATCTTCGATTATATCATTGATAAGAGATTCCCAGTCCAGTATCCAGGGTTTTCCCGCGCTTCTATCCAGTAAAAGATGATACGAATCATCCGTTTCCACTCCAGCAACAGCATATTCAAGTAACATCGCTGCCTGACCCTCGAATTCATTTATCTGACAGAGTCCAAGCATCGACGCAACCACGTCAAAAAGTCTTCCCGCGCTTGAAGTAGAAGGTGAATTCAGATCGTTCTTCAGCATCCGTTTCAGTACGGTATTCTCTTTTTTCGAGAATATATCAGATGGAATATACGCGGCTGGATCATCGAACAGTTCCGACAGAAGTCCGAGTGCTGCTCTTCTTGGTTCCCTGATGGCCTTTTCTCCGCCTGGAAGCTGGAATGTCCTCATATGCGCAATTCTCTCGACAGATTCTTTTCCTATGCAAAAGAATTCCCCTCCCCATATTGTACCGTCAGTGCCGTATCCCGTTCCATCCCAGGATACTCCAAGCAGCGGAGAATTAATTCCGCTATCGAGCATACAGGAAAAGACATGAGCTACATGATGCTGCACCGGAAAGGCTGGAATGCCGGATTCCACAGCATATTTTGTAGATATGTAGTCCGGATGCATGTCATGAATGATTTTTTTCGGCATCGCATGATAAAGCGACTCAATGCTGCTCCATACTTCCTCAAAAGCTTTTACTGCCTGGGGCGTCTCCAAATCTCCGATATGCTGGCTTATAAAAACATTATTGCCGATCGAGAGCGCCAGAGTATTCTTAAGATGCGCTCCGGTGGCCAGTATCGCACCGGATTTCTCATTCATCCTGACCGGAAGAGGAGCGTACCCTCTGGCTCGCCTCAGAACCATCTCCCTGCCGTCCACCACCCGTACGATAGAATCATCAACATGTCTTGCAATGGGTCTGTTGTGAATCAGGAACAGATCCGCAAGACCGGATAATCTTCTTAAGGCTTCTTTTTCGTCTGTACATATTGGTTCGTCAGAAAGGTTACCGCTGGTTGCGACAACAGGCTCGCCTATCTCCTGCAGAAGAAGATGATGAAGAGGGGTATATGGAAGCATGACACCAAGATCAGGATTTCCCGGAGAGATAAGATCCGAGAGTTTGTTAGAAGATCCATGACCTTCCAGCTTTTTGAGCAGTACAATCGGGGATTCAGGGGATTTAAGCAGATTCTGTTCCATTTCTGATACTTCGCAGAAAGATGAGATCATATCTGAAGAGGGAAACATCAGGGCAAAGGGTTTGGTTTTTCTCCCCTTTCGTTCCCTCAGAAGCAGGATGGCTTTATCAGAACTTGCGAGAGCAATCAGATGGAATCCGCCAAGCCCCTTTACAGCGGTGATCTTCCCATCGAGTATTGCGGACGATGTTCTCCTGATAGCTTCATTTCTCTCCGCAAGAATTTTCCCGCTTCGATCCCGGAGCTCCAGATGCGGTCCACACTCGGGGCATGCGTTCGGCTGTGCGTGAAACCTCCTGTTGGATGGGTCTTCGTACTCTTCGATACACTTCTTACACATATGGAAACCGGCCATTGTCGTAGCAGGTCTGTCGTAGGGAATGGAATTGATGATGGAGTATCTCGGGCCGCAGTTGGTACAGTTGGTAAACGGATATCGAAACCTTCTGTTTTCCGGGTCTATTATCTCTTCCAGACAATCATCACATGTAGATATATCAGGAAGAACAAGAGCTCTTCTCTCCCCGCCAGTACTCATCCTTATCTCAAAACCGATATATCCAACAGGATCCAGATATTCTCTTGTAACATCCTGAATAATGGAAATAGCAGGTTTTTCTTTTTCAACTGCTTCCCCGAACCTCCGGAGAACTGCTTCTTCTCCCTCCACCTCGAGTATCACACCGTCTGAAGCATTGCATACCCAGCCGGTAAGATCGAAACTGTCAGCCAGGCGGTAAACGAAAGGTCTGAATCCGACTCCCTGTACAGCTCCGTGTATCTTCATTCTAAGGCGCTTCAAATCAACTTCTCCGGACTTCCAATCGGGGTACATCTCCTGCTGAATATAGCGTATATTCTACCATCTTAAGCAGTTTCAGACCATACACC
>DAOWJX010000268.1 GCA_030640155.1 Candidatus Aegiribacteria sp.
AAGTATGTTCTTGTAGACGGTCTTGCAGTCAATCTTCTTGGTTCGATGCGTAGCACGGCTGATATGGACATTCTTGTCGAAATGAGCAACGAAAACCTTAAGAAAATAATTGATATTCTGACAGTTCTCGGTTATGAAGTTAAGCAACCTGTTGATCCCATGAAACTCGCGGATGAGAAAACGCGGGAGGAATGGATTACAAAAAAACACATGAAAGCTTTTAACTTCTACAAGGATGATGAATTGAAGGAAGTGGATATTATTATTAAATCTCCCGTTAGTTTCGAGGAAGCTAGTAGAAACGCTTTATCCTTTAAAATTGATGATATACTATTATCTGTAATCTCGCTGGATGATCTGATAAAAATGAAGAAGAACACAGGTAGAGCAATTGACAGACAAGATATCAGGGAGTTGAAAAAGATACGAAAACTAAGGTCTAACTTATGATTTTCGAATGGGAAACCGAAGAGGAACGCCTCAAACGGTTGATGAAATACTACCCAAAAGAGAAATTGGAGTGGCTTCGGGAGATGCATGAATTCATTCTTAAGGCATCTTCTGAAGAAGATAAAAAAATCAGAATAGAATTAAGGGAAATGCGCTAAATAATTCGCGGAAGCCTGGTTTTCGTCATCCAGGCAAACTCCTCGCAAAGCAGCTTATCCTTCCAGTAATTCTTTCATTTCCATGCCTGAAACTAACAATACTGCTTGAATTTCAGAGACACAACGGCTTATACGCCCTTCTTTGGACAGAATCCGTTGAATTCACAGCTTGAACATTTCGGTTTTCTGGACAGACATACTTCTCTGCCGTGGAACCCGAGCTGATGGCTGAAGGATGTCCAGCTGTCTTTCGGCAGAAGTCTCTTCAAATCAACCTCAATCTTAGAAGGTTGTGTATTCCTTGTCAGATCAAGTCTCAGTGAGAGTCTGCTGAAGTGAGTATCGACAATGATTGCCGGTTTGTGAAAAACTTCTCCTATGATGACATTTGCGGTTTTTCGCCCGACACCGGGAATTGTAATGAGTTCATCAATTGTCCCAGGTACCACATCTTCATGTGCTGTCAGCCAGGCAGCAGCTTCCTGAATTGATCTTGCCTTTGATCGAAAGAAACCAAGTGGATGGACTATTTCTTCGATCAGTTCTTTACACGATGCGGAAAGTCCTTCAATATTCCTGACTTTCTTCCACAGATGCGGTGTGACTTTATTAACAGCCGCATCAGTGGTTCTTGCCGAGAGAATCGTTGCGATCAGAAGTCTCTCAGGCTTACCTTCGTAATCCAGAAGGCACCTTGCATTCGGGTACATCACAGGAAGCATTTCAAGCAGGATCGCGACTCGTTCAGTTCTTCTCAAAATATCCCTTCTTGACAGTCTTCACTTAAGGATGCAATCTAGTGTTTCCCGTAACATGAATGCAAGTGGAAGGAGAAATATCTTGAAGAAGGCAGAATGCAGGATAAAAGGTGTATATCTCTTTGAATTAAACACTCTGCAGGATGAGCGTGGAAATTTCTGTGAGATTTTCAGGAAAGAATGGGTTACGGATATTTTCCACCATGAGACGCAGATGAACTATTCACGTTCTGAATCAGGTGTTCTGAGGGGGTTGCATTATCATCGAAATCAGACCGATTTCTGGATTCTGGTTCAGGGCAGGATAACCGCAGGCCTGGCCGATATCAGGAAAGAATCTTTAACCTACGGTGTTTCACTCTCACTCGAACTTGATGGAAGCAGACCAACCGGACTGCTTATCCCGCCAGGAGTAGCGCACGGCTATGCAGCACATACCGATATGACCCTGATATATGTTGTTAACAGATATTTCGATAACACGGATGAATATGGTGTTGCGTGGAATGATCCTGGATTTGCTATCGAATGGGGTCTTGAAAATCCTTTAATATCCGAGAGGGATAAGAATAACGCTCCGTTTGTCAGGGAATGAACTGAATAATCCCGTATATTTCAGCAGGTTTTAGAACTACCAATGCGACCATCCAGAACCACTGTACCCCAGCACACTGACCGTACTTGAAATACTGTTAGTAAAATACACCTGTTCGCCGGAAGGTACTGAACAGATCCCGTTTGGGCGGATATCAGAAGGTATGTAACCCACTGCAGTACCGCTTGAAAGATCAAGGAAGTAAATCCTGTCCTCCTGATAACAGGATACGTAGGCGATACTTCCATTGGGAATAACCGATACACCGATAGGACTCATACCCACATCCGGACTTGCTTCAACAGTTCCTGTGAAGGTTTGAATATACAGTACGCTGTTAGCGGAATAATCACAGAC
>DAOWJX010000354.1 GCA_030640155.1 Candidatus Aegiribacteria sp.
CTTACTTCAGCCGTATACCGGAGTGCCATACGTCCTGGACGATATGGGCTGATGGTCAGGTATCCGACGATCACATTATTTATTTCCGCAATCAGGATGGGATATCTGTCAGGAGGATGTTCTTCAAACCATATCTCACGATACCCGGCAGTAACAGGAGTGACGTCCGCTGTCTTCCGACCGGCGGCTATTGCCTGATTGTAAATGTCGACCATCGCTTCGATATCATCTAATGTGGCAGTTCGTATATTCATTATTGCACCGTCAGTGAAGTTATTTAACTTTAAAGGGAGCTCAAAGGCTCCCTTCTCTTATTCAGCCGCCAGCAGGCCGTCTATAATTTCGATCAGTTTTAAACCGAGTTCAGCGCTGGATCCCACTTGAGCGAAAGCGATATTCCCTTCCTGATCGATAACATAGAGCGTCGGAATTCCCGATACTTTGTATTCTAAAGCGACAGCATCACCTTCGAGAAGAAGGCCGTACGTGTAGGCATTCTCCTGCATGAAAGCAGCAGCATCACCGGATTCCCACACATTAACTCCATAAATCATTACAGGCTGATCCGCATATTTCTCATGAAGGGATTGAATCTCCGGCATCACAACCTTGCATGGACCGCACCAGGTTGCCCAGAAATCAATAACTACAACATTCCCTCTTAACGCCTCAAGTGAAACCATATTGCCATCGCTGTCGGAGAGGTTCCATTCAGGGGCCGGGGTTCCGGTCAGAAGGAAAGCGCTGTAATTCTCTACTTCAATTCCCGCAGGTGGGGCAAGAACGAATATGGAATCGGGAAGATCCGGAGCAGTTTCGAGGTTATAGACTTCAAGCACGATAGAAGCCGGGCTTCCATCCCGACCGAATGTCATCCTCTCAACACGTCTTGGAAGATTATCAGTAACACTGAGAGACCATTTCGCCTGTTGTCCACCGGCATATGTAACCAGATACGTATTACAGGCTTCAGAACCAATGGAATCTGCTCCTTCATATACGATGGATTGTGACGCAATCTCATCGGTGAATGGATCGCTGAGAAAGTACTCGTACATTATGGCGTAACTTGCATGTCGAAGCAGATCTCCTCCACCCTCTTCCAGGGAACCCTTCCGGAAAACACCGTCCAGCTTATCATGGAAATACGCTGAATCAACTCCGGATACGAGGGTAAGAGAAAGCTCTATTTCATCCTCAATATCAGGTGTAGTATCCAGGCCGATTTCTGCGAACAGGAGCATTTCTCCTTCTTCAACCAAAGATCTTCCTGAAATATTCCCAGCCATCGCCGGGCTATCAGCATATGCGCCGGTACCGTAGACCCTGAAAGTATAAGAACAGGCTTCAAGTGCTTCTGATGCGCTGTCAGCAAGGATGAAATCCTGATTTTCAAGTGCTGCATCGATGTCCTGAGCCCCTGAAGGCTGTTCAGTTTCAGCCTCTCCGCACGAGCTGACGGTCAGCATCAAAGACATGATCAAAACGAGCAGTGTAATTATTCTCCAGAGTGACATTTTCTCTCCTTCACATTTCATTCTCATAAGGATTCCAGAAAGGTGTATAGTTATCAGTAAAATTCTTCGGTACAAATTCACCGGTCCTCGGAATCTGAATGTAATCACCGGAATAATTACCTTCCTGAATCATGATAAGCGCTTCAATGAGACGATCGACATCCTCCGTGTTACTGTAACATCCAAAACTCATTCTGACCATACCCGGCATTCTGGATTTATCCCCCTTCATGAACTGATCCCGCCAGGTCATGATCTCACTCTCACCGAGTTTGAGAATTGATACCACATAGGGGTGAGCACAGAAACAACCGTTCCTCACACCTACTCCGGCTTCATAACCGGCTATTGCGGCAACAAGCGCATGATCGGTGTCGTCCAGATTGAACGGTATCACACCTACTTTTTCATGTGCCTTTGCGGGGTCGGTTTCTCCGTACACATGTACACCCGGCATGTCGCCAAGCTTTTGCAGCGCATAAGCGGTAAGTTTTCTTTCATGCTCCGCGATTGTATCTAATCCCTTATCCATCAGGGTTCTCGCGGCGACAGCCATAGCAATCGCTCCCATTATATTCGGGCTGCCTGCCTCATCTCTGTCCGGCATTCCCGCCCATTTGACGAAATCATCCGTAACAACATCAACTGTTCCGCCACCGCTGTAGTCAGGGCCACTGTTAAGAAACTCCTGCTTGGGCCCGATAAGAGCTCCGGTTCCGTAAGGGGCATACATCTTGTGACCAGAAATTACAAGGAAATCCAGATGTTCCGGATCATCATCGGATTTCATATCTATCCGTCTGTGCGGAGCAAGCTGGGCGCCATCTACCATTATTCTCGCTCCAGCTTCATGCGCTTTCTTTGCATAACGGTAGATTGGTTGTATGTAACCGGTTACGTTTGACGCACCCGTTACCGTCACAAGAGCGATTTTTCCAGCGTTCTCTCTTAACAGCGTATCAAAATGTTCTTCGTCAAGGCGTCCATCATCAGTTACTCTTACATGCAGTGTTCTGAAGTGATCGCGCCATGGCAGATCATTCGAATGATGTTCCATGCATGTGGATATCACTATTGAATCCTCCGCTATGTTTATCCTGTGTGAGAGCTTGTTGATGGCTTCTGTGGCATTCTTCACGAATATGACTGTATTCAGTTCAGTATCCGCTCCAACGAATTCAGCAATTATCTTATGGGCGCGATCATATGCATCAGTACAAAGCCTTGATTTGAATCCGGTTCCTCGATGAACACTGGAATAGAATGGCGCAAGTTTTGTGATGGCGTCCACAACCTTTACAAGCGGGGGTGTGCTGGCAGCATTATCAAGATTCACGTAACGAACCATGCTTCCATCCAGAAGCGGAACTTTCACATCAAGACCATATATACAATCGCGCATTTCTCGTTACCCCGCTATTCACATTATTGGAATGAAATCAACTGATTCGATAATTATAAATGCTACACCGGCTATATTGAAAGATCAACACAGCAGATGATACCTTCCTCGTTATTACTGACCCAGAGGTTCCCTTCAGTATCAATTGTAATTCCGGTAGCTGAAGATACTATATCTCCACTTATACTGGAGACCATCCTGCCCGATGAATTGTAGAGGCGAAGAGGTATTTCCGAATCGTCGGTTGCCACCCATATCAAGCCTTCCGGATCACGTGCTATATCTCTTGTTCTGCTGTCATTTCCGAACCTGGTATTCGGGTTCCGTCCGTGCATGCCCGGTAGTGAGTATCTGTATGTTCTATTCTGAGCTCGTGATGAGAGATAAAGATAGTCCATGTGAGCTGCAAGTCCCGTCACCGACGAGACAGGGTTCCCTCAACCGCCGCACATTCTTGTTGATCCTTTACTAAGACCATCCAGAGTGTACTGGTAAACGTACCCGTTTGTGCCGTAATCCCAGAATCCCACAATGAGAACATTATGTTCCTCACTGAAAGCCAGGCCTGTGGCTCTAAGACCTCTGGAATGACTTATTGGAAAGGAATCAACTATATCACCTGTCGATGTATTGATACTGAAAACCATATCAGAGGAAGCATCAACTGCCCATAGTAAACCGGCACCCCATGCCAGACCGCCGATTTCATCCCCTGGAGAGACGATCGTACTGATTATAAGGTCGGTTCCAGGAGCATTCTCATCCGACTCACCTGAATTATCAGTACAGGCGACGGAAAGCAGCGCTAGAACAATAATTAGAGAGAAAAGCATCTTCATCAATACCTCCTTGAAAGATAATATATGCTTCCATCCCGCTTGAACAACAATACACAGCTGGAAATCTTGATAAGATGGAACCTTCAAGTATATTAGTGTTTCTATTGAAGCAACTCCTCCATAGGTTTTATTGAAAGGTAGAATCAGTATGGAACTGGAATATCTCACAGGATCCAAGTTCATGGTCGAGGTTGTTACAGGAAATTCGGTTACCGCTTCAATCGTCGGATCAGGAGATAGAGAAAAAGGATTCTGGAAGGAATAATGGAAAATGTCAAAAGAGCTCAGAAATAGAATTGAAGTCCCGCAGAAAGATCGATGGGCTGTAGAAGCCATTTATGGTTCAGATGAAAAATGGGAAAAGGATTTCTGCATAACAGATGAATTTGCTGACAGCTTCAGGCAGTGGACAGGAAGACTGAACGAATCCCCGGATACTCTTAAATCAGCAGTTGAGGAGATACTCTCACAGAACAGGCTGATTTCCAAACTCTCAACGTACACCGAAATGAAGCGGGATGAGGATCTGAGCAACTCTCATTACAGCGGTCTTTCGGCGAAAATCTCAAGCAGAGCAGTTGAGGTAAGAACCGCTCATTCATTCTTCACTCCCGAGCTGCTTTCAATATCTCAAAATACCATTGAATCCTGGCTTTTAACTCCTGAACTGGCGCCTTATAGAATCTGGCTGGAGAACATCCTCAGATATCGTCCACACACGCTTTCGGATAAGGAAGAGAAACTCATCGCAATGTCCGGAGAAATAACAAGAGGATTCAGCACTGTATTCGGCAAATTGAACAATGTCGATATGCCGGCAAGACTTCCTGAAATCGTTGATGAAAAGGGACATCCTGTTAAACTGACAAACGGCAACTTCAGTGCATTCCTTCAGAATAAAGACAGAAGAGTAAGAAAGGATGCTTTCGAGGGTTTTTACAGCGAAATCTCTGGAAACATAGCAACACAGGCTGCTCTGCTTGAAGGTCAGGTGCGTACAAATATCTTTTACGCCAAAGTACAGAAGCACAGTTCAGCTCTGGTTTCCTCCCTTTTCAATGACAGGGTCAGTACAGAAGTATACGATTCGCTGATCGATTCTGTTCACAACAATTTTCCAACTCTCCACCGCTATCTTGACTTGCGCAAGAAAGTGCTTGGGTTCGATTCGATGCATCTGTATGATGTGCAGATTCCGATCGTACCTGAATCCAAAGGAGAATACACCTGGGATGAAGCTGTAGACCTCACTCTTGAAGCTGTGGCTCCACTTGGCAGATATTATGTAAACACGCTGAAAAAGGGTTTCGAGGACAGATGGGCTGACAAATACGAGAACAAAGGCAAGAGATCGGGTGCGTATTCGAGTGGCTGTCATGATTCCTATCCATATATCCTGCACAATTTTAATGGAACACTTCGCAGTGTCTTCACACTTGCTCATGAAGCAGGGCATTCCATGCACAGCCTTCTCTCAAAGAACACTCAGCCGTATCACATGTCTTCATACAAAATACTATTAGCCGAAGTTGCTTCCACCACAAATGAGATGCTTCTCGTTGATCTCCTGTTGAAAAGAACGGAAGACAAAGATGAAAAGGCATATCTTCTTGATCATCTCCTGAGCAAATTCAAATCAACTCTGGTAAGACAGACCATGTTCGCTGAATTTGAGAAATACATACATGAACATGTTGAAGCCGGAGGATCCCTCACACCGGATTTATTGAACGAAGCATACCTCAAGCTTGTAAAATTCTACCACGGAAACAGCTTCGCCTTCGACGATACCGATTCCGTGATTGCGTATGAATGGTCCAGAATTCCACACTTCTATTACAATTTCTACGTATACAAGTACGCAACGGGTCTGGCTTCCGCTGTAGATATCTCATCGAGGATAATCTCAGGTGAGAAAGGAGCAGTAGAGAGCTTCATTGACTTCCTTAAAGGCGGCTCGTCCAAACCACCTCTTGATCTCCTCAAAGGCACCGGTGTTGATCTCTCCACACCCGTTCCGGTAAATTCCGCACTGCAGAAGATGGACAGCATCCTGACAGAACTCGAGAGTTTGCTTACGGTAGAATAGCTTCTTCCGATGGATTTTATTGAAGGAACATCTCCAGAGCAGCTTCCAGTTCCGCGGGGTTGACCCATGTATCGAAGCATGGCCCGTGACGCCATTCATTGAGAACCCCTATTGTTGTAACCGGGTGGACATCAAGGATTCCAAGAGAAAGATCTACAGGACAGGCAACAGCAACAATAAGTGAAGGTTCTATCCGCTCTACAATCCTTTTTGCTGAAGTACCTCCTGAAGCAATGGCAAAATGTGTATTGAATCTGCTCCTGATTTCAAGCAGATCTCCAATTGGGCACCTGCCACATCTCTCGCAGGATTCAGGATTGAATGTCAACCTGTGAGAACACTCATGATTCTGCAGGCAGTGAGGAACGAGAATAAGGGTTTCTTCTCCCCGGAATTTCCTTGAGCAGTCAGAGATGGCTTTACGGTTGTTCATCGCTATTACCATCTTCTCAGGCGTATGAGCGGCCATCGAGAGGACAGGCTGCATCATCTTCAATGTCCAGAATGAGACCCTCAGTATGAAAGGATGTCTGATTATTCCTCTTCCATATAGCTGGCCAGTGACCTGAACAGCGAGCAGGATAATCAGGGTCGGGATAATGGACCATAGGAAACCCGTTCCGGCGACAAGCAGAACCAGAAACACGATCGCAGACGGAGCAATTGAGAAAAGAAGCAAACCACCCTGAAACAGAGTATTTATCTTACTTTTTACTTCCAAGTTTATCACCTGTTCTCATTGAGGTTCCCCTGAGGAAATCTGCCGTGTCCATTATTCGCCTGGATGCCGGTTGCAAAGTCAATATTTTGAGACTTCCCCCGCCACACCCGATGAACAGGGTATTATCCTCTATTGTAATTTCTCCCGGCGGTGCTTCCATCGAGACCGGTGATGCTTTGATTATCTTGAGCATATTCCCGAAGTGTTCGGTTCTGGCCCCTGGAAACGGTTGAAAAGCCCTTACCTGCCGATCGAGAAATACAGCAGACATGTTCCAGTCCAGCCATGTTTCCTCTGATGTTATTTTTTCTGCGTAAACAGTTTTACCTTTCTTTTGAGGTTCGGGAATTATCAAACCTGCTGCATATCGCTCAAGAACAATCTGCAAATGCGCGGCAGCAATGTATGATAGCCTTTCCTCCAGCAGGCCGGTCGTGTCATCCGGCATGATTCTCTCCCTGAAGCTCTCAAGCAATGGTCCGGTATCCCACCCGCTGTCGGTCAGCATGAATGAGACTCCGGTTTCATCTGCTCCATCAATAATCGCTCTTGCGACAGGAGCAGCTCCTCTGTATGCCGGCAGGAGTGAAGGGTGAATGTTGACCACTCCGAGTGGCGCTGATTCAAGAAGTCTGCTCGGAAGCCAGGCACCATACGCAGCTGAAACCATTATATCAGGCTCCAGAGTATGCAGATAGCTGATAACATCATCGGTCAGTTTATCAGGTTGCAGTAATTCAAGTTCATGCGTCACAGCAAAATCCGCTACTGGAGGATTCCTGGGTTTTCTTCCTCTCCCGGCTCCTTTTGGCGGTCTGGTTACAACAAGAACCAATTCATGAACGGATTCCCTAAGCGATCTGAGCGGGGGAAGTGCAAACGATGAAGTTCCAAGAAATATGACTCTCATCAGAGAATCCTTTTTCCACTCCTGTATTCCTCTTTTATCTCAGAAAGACGCTTCCTGATAAGCCGTTTTCTGATTGGGCTGAGTCTATCAATAAAGAGTATACCCTCTAGATGGTCGTCTTCGTGCTGGGCAGCTCGTGCGGTATAATCATCAAGTTCAAGTGAAAATGATCTGCCGGCCTGATCCAGAGCGGTGAGGTTTACATGAGAAGACCGTTTCACCAGTTCGAATATCCCCGGGATACTCAGACAGCCTTCCTCATCCTTTATAAGGGCGCCGGACATCTCGATTTTTGGATTGATAAAGACATTATGTCCGCTCAGATCAAGCTCTTCCGAGTTGAGTATGAACAACCTGACGTTCTCTCCGGATTGAGGTGCTGCTAAACCCAGGCCGTTTTCCGTATACAGGATCCTTTTCATATCATTTATTAAAGTCTCTATGAAATCCTGCTCAGCGGAGCAGTCAAGCTCCCGGGATTGCTTTCGGAGAACCTCAGAGCCGAAATATTCCAATGATCTGAAAGACATGATTCAAAAGCGCTTTCTTCGTACGGGCATATCAATCCAATTTATGAATATCAATGACATGCGGGATACGCATGTCACTGAATTTCAAATAGATCTGAACCTATTTAGTAACTGCGCAGGATCCGCCTTCAGCTCCCTGAAGCTGGAGAGAGTTCCTGTCAACATCAATCTTGACACCGTCGGCGATTTTCACCGTTACGATATCACCCTTGATATTCGTAATAATCCCGTGAATCCCGCCGGAGGTTACGACTCTGTCATTAATTGAGAAAGTTTCACGCATCTGGCGAAGCATTTTCGACTGTTTCTGCTGTGGACGAATCA
>DAOWJX010000274.1 GCA_030640155.1 Candidatus Aegiribacteria sp.
TGATATTGTAATAACAGGTCACACACATCTGGACAGTATTCTCCACATGAAAAACGGCATATATGTTTCTCTTGGAGACTGGCTCACGAGGTACACGTACTGCATCATCAGAAACAATAGCCCGGAACCGGAGCTTTTATCATATTCTGATGAAATATCCATAGATCATAGCCAGCAGGAAGAAGGAGTATCAGACGATGGATAGCAGGAAAGAGAAGATAATACCTGAAGTTTCTATCGTAATACCGGCATTCAACGAAGAAGAAAGTATCATAGAGCTCGTTGGAGAAATAACAGCTCATTTTGCAGATATTCCTCATGAAATCATCATTGTGGATGATGGAAGCACTGATCTTACCTGGGAGAATATCAAACAGCTCTCCCGGGAATACCCCGTTTCAGGTCTGAGGTTCAGCAGCAATCAGGGAAAAGCTGCGGCTCTCGCTGCTGGATTTCAGGAATCCAGGGGAAAGTATGTGGCAACACTCGATGCAGATCTACAGGATGATCCATCTGAAATCACCGCAATGATTCAACTCATGGAGAAGGACGGCTTCGATCTGGTCAGCGGATGGAAAAAAGATCGCAAGGACTCAACAGGCAAAACTCTCCCCTCAAAGCTTTTCAACCTCACCGTAAGACTTACAACAGGAGTTAAGTTGCATGATTTTAACTGCGGTCTTAAAGTGTACACCAGGAATGTCGTGAAAAATCTGGAACTGTATGGAGAAATGCATCGGTATACTCCTGTACTTGCTGCTCAACAGGGTTTTTCAGTGGGAGAGAAAGTAGTGCATCACCGATCCAGGAAATACGGAAAGACGAAATATGGAATGGCTCGTTTCTTCAGGGGCTACTCCGATCTTCTGACGGTTCTATTTCTGCACAGGTACTCATATCGCCCTCTTCACTTCTTTGGTGGAATAGGAACCTTCCTTACACTTATCGGATTCAGCGTCTCCGCTTATATGACAGTTCTGTGGTTCTCTGGCGAATCCATCGGAAACAGACCACTCCTTTTACTTGGAGTGCTGCTTCTTGTTGTTGGATTTCAGTTCATTTCACTTGGACTTCTTGGAGAAATGGTTTTGAAACTTTCAGGACGTACATCTTTTACCATCTCTGAGAAGACTGTTTCTCGTTCCGCGCAAGAATGAAAATAGCCGTTGTTGGTCCATTCCCTCCATACAGAGGGGGCATAGCCCAGTTCACATCCAGGCTTCACGATACGCTTACCGAACGCTATCCAGAACATACTTTCATCCCCGTTTCATTCAACAGGCTTTATCCATCCTTTCTTTTCCCCGGCACCTCACAGATGGAACCGCTTGAAGGTCAATCTTCTTCAGAAGCAGTAAAACTTCTTGATTCCTGTAATCCAATGCGCTGGATTTCAGCGCGAAGATTCTTTCGAAAGCACTCATTTGACTGGATAATAACTCAATGGTGGCATCCTTTCTTCGCTCCGGCACTACTCAATTCAATACCCGGAGACATCAGGACTGCCGCGATCTGCCATAACGTTCTCCCCCACGAAGACTTCCCCCTGAGTCGAAGGTTTACTTACAGATTAATCAATCGGATGGATTTGTTGGTGACACATAGCGCTTCTGACCTGGATGAAATTGAATCCATCATTGGAGGGTCAGATACACTCAAGCTATATCTTCCCTTATACAATCAGTACCTGAATAATGATATGGACAGGAACAGCGCCAGGCAGGAACTTGGATACAGTGCAAATGCACAGATTGTCCTATTCTTCGGTCTGATAAGACCTTACAAAGGGCTCCTGGATTTGATTGAAGCTATGAAACTTCTTCCCCGAAGAATTTCTCTTCTAATTGTGGGGGAATGCTATTCAGACAAACCTGAAATTCTTAAAACAATCAAATCGGAGGAGCTTTCTGGCAGAGTACGATGGATAGATGAGTTCGTTCCGGATAACCAAGTTGCTAAATACTTCCTGGCTTCCGATGTTGTGACGCTTCCTTACAGGCATGCAACACAGAGCGCGGTTGCTCAGATAGCTCTTTCATTCGGGAGAGTCCTTGTCCTAACTGACACGGGAGGGCTTTCAGAGCTTGTGGATGTTGGAAATACAGGTTTTCTTGCTGAAACGGATTCTTCAACGAGCATCGCGGAATCAATACTTGCCGGTTTTGAATTGTTATCCGATCCGGATCTTCCCGAAAGAATTAATAAGAAGGCTTCCGAATTCAGCTGGACATTATATGCCCAAAGACTTATGCGCAGGTTGATATGAAAGTAATGATTGCGGGTGCAGGAGGGTTTATTGGTTCAGCTATCTCCGAATATCTAAAAAACGTCGGACATGATGTATTTAATCATATCAGATCAATCAACAGTGAAATAACTTTTGACTCCCTTCCAGCAGATGTCGATGTGATTGTTAACGCAGCTGGAAAGCTTGGAATACCCGGTGTTGATATTAATAAGTTAAAACAATCCAATACTATCCTCCCCTCAATTCTTGCTGACTTCTGCGCTAAGCATAGAATACATCTCATTCATCTTAGTACACCAGGAGTGATCGGCCTGTATGCAAACGTTTCAGAAAATTCACCTTTTAATCCCTGGGGAGACTACGAAAAGACAAAAAAGGATGGCGAAGTCATTCTGCGTAAACACATACAACTCCCTCCCGAAAAGTTGACTATTCTCAGGCCTGATTTCGTTTACGGTCCTGGTGACCTGCACAAACTTGAGCTTTTCCGGCAGGTGGACAAAGGCTGGATACCCCTAATTGGAAGAAACGGAGCCAGATTACGTCCCACATTCTCGGAAGACGTATGCCGTGCTGTTGAATCATCGCTTCCAGGTGGAAGACTTAACGGCGGTTTGTATAATATCGGCGGTCCTGAGATTGTAACATTCCGAGAATTCACCAGAGAAATATCCGACGCTCTGGGTAAAGACATGCGCTGTATCTCAATTCCCCGCCTGGCCTTCAGGATTGGTCTTCTTCTTGGTCCTTTGCGTCCAAAAGCATTATCCAGAAGCAGATTCAGACTATTCGGCGAAGATCATTATGTTTCAATCGATAAAGCAGCGTCAGTCGGTTTTAGTCCTTCATGGCGCGTTTCAGACGGCATCGCCAGAACAGTATCGTGGTATCAAAACATGAAACTTCTATCATTATGATTCATCCGGACAGGAATAGTACCTGGGTGAGATTTGGAATCCGAATAGGACTTATCCTGCTGCTGAGTGCTGCTATATGGCTTCTAATAGTAAATGGAAACAAATGGATGCAGCAGGTGGAGGACTTCGAATGGCAACCTGCCTGGTTTCTCCTTGGTACTTCTGTTCTTATTCTCTGGATCTCGTATTTTTTAGGTCCAGTTGGATGGGTATGGCTCTCACATCATGCAGGAAGCGAAGTAAATGCGAAAGATCTGACTTCGGCATGGTTCATCAGCCAGCTTGGCAGATATGTGCCGGGAAAAATTTGGCTGTTCGCTGGAAGAGTCGGTTTCCTGAAATCACATGGTCTTTCTGCATTCAGAGCTACAAGCGTACCATTCCTTGAAGTACTTTTCACTGCTGCCGCAGCAGGATTGGCCGCGATAATTCCAATCATTCTTACTGAGAATTTCTCATTTGCTGATTCCGGTTTAAGAACAGTTATTCTAGCCGCAGGAGGGTGCGTTCTGGTTATTCCACTCCTCACTCCCATGCAAAGGTGGCTCTATAAACTGAAGTACGGATCAGCCCCTGAAACACTTACTCTACCAGGAGTCACA
>DAOWJX010000353.1 GCA_030640155.1 Candidatus Aegiribacteria sp.
AATCAAGCGTTCCTGTAATCAGGGAGGATGCCATGACAGCATTGAGACAAAGGATGATCGAGGATCTTCAACTCGCGGGAATGAGTGAGAGGACCCAGGAGTCATATGTTCGGTCAGTTCGACAGCTGGCGGAATACTGCGAGAAGTCGCCCGATAAGATTGGCAGGGAAGAGATACGCTCGTACTTTCTCTACGTGAAGAATGAGAAGAAGTGGGCTCGTGCCACTTGTACAATCGCAATCTGTGGTATCAAGTTCTTCTGGGAGCAGACTCTGAAGCGTGACTGGTCGATACTCGGGCTGGTTCGCCCTGCGCGGGAGAAGAAGCTGCCGGTGATTCTCTCTCGTGGGGAAGTCATTACCATCATGCGGAATGCCAAACATTTCCGGTATCGCGTATGCCTTGAGACGATCTATTCTCTTGGATTACGGCTGGGTGAAGGTATCGGATTGAAGCTTTGTGATATAGACAGTGATCGCATGGTCATTCACCTACGGCATGGCAAGGGAGGCAAGGATCGGTATGTGCCGTTGCCCAAACGTACTCTCCAATTGCTGCGTGAATTCTGGGTGATACACCGGAATGAGACATGGATATTTCCACGGATTGGCCGGGGTCGCTCTGGTAAATACGACATTTCAAATCCTATCAATGAGCCATTTTCAAAAGGTGTAATTCAAGCTGCTTTCAGGGAAGCACTGAAGGCCAGTGGTATACGTAAAAAGGCTCATGTGCATACTCTTCGACATTCATATGCAACTCACCTCCTTGAAGCTGGTGTAAATCTTCGTCAGATCCAGACGAACCTGGGGCACAACAGCCCCGCGACCACTTCAGTTTACACACATCTTACAGGGGTGGCCCGAGACAAAGCCAGACAACATCTTGACAACATCATGAATGAGCTTCCCTGATCTGAGGGATCATGATCGAGATGGCGGATATCTTCCGCCAGTACAAGTATGAATATCTCCGAGAGTATGGAGATCGAATTCTGCCGAGCCACAGGAAAGCAATAGATGATATCATCTCCTGCCGTACTCCCGCACTCGGTGGCAACCTCTATAGCTGCCCTTCCTGTGGAGAGCAACGATATAGTTATCATTCTTGTGGTAACCGGCACTGCCCCAAGTGCGGTAACGATGATGCTACACGCTGGGTTGAAAAACAGTCAGCCCGTATTCCTGAAGTTCCATGCTTCCTGTTAACCTTCACCTTGCCACATGAGCTGAACAAAGTCGTCAGGAGTAATCAGAAGGATTGTTACAGCTTATTGTTCAAAGCATCTTCCGCATCCATCAGGAAGCTCTCGGCTGATCCCCGCCACCTCGGCGCGCAGCCCGGTATGCTGGGCGTTCTGCATACATGGGGTCGTGATCTCTCATATCATACCCATGTTCATTACCTGGTTCCCGGTGGTGGTATCGATAAGAACGGTAAATGGTGCAGGACACCCTACGAAGAGTTCTTCCTGCCCGTCAGGGCACTCTCACTCATCTATCGAGCAAAGTTACGCGATGGCATGAAGATACTGAGTCTTTATAATGCAGTTCCCGAAAAAGCCTGGAAAAAGGACTGGGTTGTACACTGCGAGCCTGCTGGACAAGGACCTGAAGCAATCAGGTATCTCTCACGCTATATCTACCGAGTGGCAATCACGAACAATCGGATCATCTCTCTCAGGGATGACAAAGTAACCTTCAGGTATCAACCAGTGGAGACAAAGGACTGGAAGTATATGACACTTCCGGTTCTTGTCTTCATGGCACGCTTCCTACAGCATGTGCTGCCAAAGGGATTCTGCAAGGTACGTTACTATGGATATCTCCATCAACGCTGTACTGAAAAACTCAATTCGATACGGGAGCAACTAGGATTATCACCGGTAATCATTCCGATTGAAAGGCCGAAAAAATACTTCTGTCATTATTGCGGTACTGAACTGATACCTGGAGCCGCTTTGGAAAGAATGAGAGCCCCTCCGTGACACGAACAATTCAACGCTTTATTACTCAGTCCAAGCTGCTTAGTATCTTAACAAAGCGGTCTGAAACCGGTCTACCCCAAAACCTTAATCAAGCGATACTGGTGCAGTGCATTACCAGTAAATACATTGAAACCGGGCGGACATCCACACCTCCGACCGATTACATTATCAATACTGGTCATGTCCTGGTTGAATGCCAAATCTTAGGGTCAAATAGAAAATACAAAGCACCGCACCGCTTAATTCAACACAGGATTGCAGCGCACACGTGCGCTACGAATCCTTACTTCGTTATGTGAGATTAATTCAGCATCAACCATTTTTCGTTTTTGCAATTACTAATATCCAGCCATTTTTGGACTTGTTATCGATAGAGACATGTTCAAATCCAGCGGAATTTAGTTTTTCTTTATATTCAATAGCATTTTTGAGCTGTAGAAATTCAGACCATTTTGAGTCTTCAGGCGGATATCTGTTTACAATTATTAGAGTGCCTGTTGATTTAAGGATTCTTTTAACTTCTTTTAAATCTTTTTCCAAATTTGTCCAGAACTGAATTGTCTCAAATGCTGTAACAAGATCAAATTGGCTGTCTGAATATGGCAAAGCTGACACACTTCCTTGATTAATTTCAACCAATCCTTTTGATATCAAAGAACTATTTAACTTTCTGGATAGGTTTACCATTTCCAGTGAATGATCTAATCCATATATTTTTCCCTTTATTGCTTTTTCTGCAATTGCTTTTACTGCATTACCCCCACCACACCCAATATCAAGACAAATGTAGTTTTCATTGATAGAACAATTCTGTAATCCCCATTTATGAATAGTGCCATGAAAAATATTCATTAATTTTCCTGTGATGGTACCAAATAGTCCAGAAGGTTTTCCTCCCTGCTCTTGCATTATTTTTGTCAGACTCATAACTCGATATTTTATACTCCGGTTTCTTTTTTTCCACATAACAATTATTAGCTATACGTATTTTCCAGTCAGGATTGCTTGATTGCTGCTCTGACTCTATTTTAGTTTATTAGTATCATTCAGATATGTACGACTGTCAAGATTTGTGGTAGGGGTTGCGTATAATCGAATTAGTATGTAATATCCGGTTAGAAATTAGGATGTATATACAAGGAGAATTGATATGAGTTCAAGTGATGAGTATTCTGATTACCTCCTTTCAAACAGGTTGGTTAACGGGAACAGGATTCAGTACTACTCCAGCTGGGTGAAAGCCTATCGGACACTAAAGCATCGGTATATGGAACCGTCTGCCGAGAAAGCGAAGCTGAGGTTTATAGAGCAACTGCGAAAGGATGGGCGGGAAGACTGGCAGATAGAGCAGGCAGAGGATGCTGTCAGGATATATCTTGAATTTAGAAAAAGAAGTGCAAGTTCTGATAATGCTGTCAGTATACCGGCTGATATTATCGAGAGAGTTCGGGAAGGTTTGAGGTTGAAGCACTATGCATATCGTACTGAGAAGAGCTATGTGCATTGGGTAGAGAGATATCTTAAGTATCTCGGAAGTATTGATGCTAATGCCAGCAGCTCGGAGAGTGTCAGGAATTACCTGACATATCTTGCAATTGATCGGAAAGTGAGTGCATCCACACAGAACCAGGCATTCAGCGCTCTTCTTTTCCTGCACAGGGATATCCTGGGAATGGAACTGGAGGGTCTCAGGGATACTGTCAGGGCTAAGCGTGGACGAAAGCTGCCTGTCGTTCTTTCTCCCTCAGAGGTTATTAAGGTTCTGGAAAATTCATCGGGCGTTTCTCTGCTTGCTCTTCGACTTCTTTATGGTGGAGGGCTTAGATTGATGGAGGTAGTTCGACTTCGCGTGAAGGATATCGATTTCGACAACAACCTGATATTCGTCCGGGACGGCAAGGGTGGAAATGACCGAACAACACTACTTGCTGAAGCTGTTAAACCTGATCTGATTTTGCACCTGGGGCATGTAAGGGGAATTCATAAGGATGATCTTGCTTCAGGAGCCGGGGAAGTATGGATGCCGGATGCTCTTTCTCGCAAATATCGATCTGCTGGGAAAGAATGGGGCTGGCAGTATGTGTTTCCAGCGAGAGGGCTTTCACCGGATCCGCGTTCAGGTACAGTAAGAAGACATCATCTAAGCCCTGGAAGTATTCAGAGGGCTATGAAGAAAGCTGTCAGGACTGCCGGGCTGGTGAAGCATGCCAGTGTTCATACACTTAGACACAGTTTCGCTACCCATCTTCTCATGGATGGAGTGGACCTTCGAGAGATACAGGAATACCTTGGTCATAAGAGTATAGAAACCACAATGATCTACACGCATGTAATTCGGAATCTGCGGAATCCTGCAGTGAGTCCATTGGACAGGTTGGAGATAATTCATGAGTGATAGTTACTTAGGGAGGATATCTTCCGAATTCGGTTTGAACAGTAACAGGGTTGCCGCGGCTGTTTCATTGCTTCAAGAGGGAGCAACAGTACCGTTCATGGCGAGGTATCGCAAAGAAGTAACCGGGAGTATGGATGAAGTCACGATAGCTGCTATCCGCGACCGGCTTGAACAGCTTCTGAAACTGGATAATAGAAGAGAAGCGATTCTCCTTTCCCTCGAAGAGAGGGAACTGCTTACGGATGAACTGAAGAAAGAACTTGATGATGCTGAAACACTCACAACACTCGAAGATATTTATCTGCCGTTCCGCCCCAAAAGACGTACGCGGGCAACCAGAGCTCGTGAGAAAGGGCTGGAACCTCTCGCGGAAAGGATATTGCTTCAGAGAGGTGAAAACCTTTCCGAATACGCAAAGGAATTCATCGATCCGGAAAAGGGTGTTGAAACCGTGGATGATGCTCTTGCCGGAGCACAGGATATTATCGCGGAAAAGCTCACCGAGATTCCCAGGACGAGAGAATCCATGCGCCGATATTACTGGGAAAAGGGAGTTTTTAGAAGCCGCGTAAGATCAGGGCAGGAGGAGGAAGGATCCAAGTTCAGAGATTATTACGAGTGGGATGAACCTGTCGGGAGATGCCCTTCACATAGAGTACTCGCGATGCTCAGAGGAGAGAAACAGAATGTTCTTTCCCTGAAAATCACTGTGCCGGAAGAAAGAGCAGTTGAAATTGTTTCATCGAACTGGATAGAGAATCCCGAGTCAGAAGAGGGACTGTTGATTCAGGAAGCTGTCCGGGACGGATACCGCAGGCTTCTTGCGAAAGCGATAGAAACTGAAACAAGGCTCAGGAGCAAAGAATCCGCTGACGATGAAGCAATCGCTGTATTCTCAGAAAATCTCAGAAAGCTCCTGCTGGCGGCACCGCTTGGATCTGAAGCT
>DAOWJX010000284.1 GCA_030640155.1 Candidatus Aegiribacteria sp.
CGATTTCAACAGAAATCGATGCGGCTATATACCCGACAGGGTAGGAAAGGAATGTAAGCGAATCTCTGTAAACCTCAATTCCACGAATCGGTGAGGAAAGTAGAAGCCGTGGCAATTCAATGTCATCCGGAATTTCTGGAAATTCTGGAATCCTGATATCCTGCAGTGAGATTATAATGCGGGGTTCTTGTTCTGCAGCAAGGCTGTCTTCAGATGAAACGAGCGTATCAGGATGGGTTTCCGTTAATGAAGCAACAGATACTGAATCGGAATCCGGAAGTATGCCAGAAACAATTGAGTCTGAGCTGGAAATATGGGATCCCATCCCTGAACCATTCACATTGTTATCATTGAACAGATTAATGGGATCAATCAGCAAGAATGCGATCATTATAAGAACAGCAGCTGATATTGAAATGGAAGTAGGTGAAAGTTTTGAGAGAATATCCTGCTTTCTTCTGCTGGTGCTGGTTTTTCTTATATCATCCCGGGGGATTTCATGCTTCAGATCATGTACATGTTCCCGACTGTATTCCGGTTCGTTATCCAGCGGGCGATCAACAGCTCTGCCTTCAGATACGCACTTTTCACATACATGCATTTTTCGATTAAAGCATTCTGAACAGGTCAGTTCACCGCACGTTCTGCATGGAGCAAGCTTCTGGGTACTTGTTGGAGTACGACCGCAGATGTGGCATCGATCAATCGACATCATCTCTTCAGCAGCAGTTGTGATTACAAACTTCTCTTCATCAGCCTCGGAATCCTGCGTTTCTTTTTCTTCAGGATATCCGTTTTGTTTATCAATGTCAGTTTCATCTTCCTGAAGTGATCCAGAAGTTATATTCTCCTGGTTAACAGCAGTCGAAACAGCAGCTTCTTCAGTAGCTGTTGAATAGGATCTGGGCAACAGATCAATGTAGGGGTACATTCTGTTTTGAAGAATTCTTGCCTGCTCCATTGAAATACCCTCACTGAGAATATTCGGAGAATTATCTACTTTCTCTCTGGCTTCGTCATGGGACATTCCCAGCTCGCTTATTAGCATTTCAAGAACTTTTTCTTTCTCTTCCTCCCTGCTGAGGCGAACCAGGAGAAGATCAACAGCTTGACTGTCGCTCACTCTATCCTCTCTTTTCCTCTAGAACAAGCGAGAACTGTCGATGAAGCCTTCGCATTACAATCCTGCTCGCTTTTCTGAGTGTCTCAAAAACACCGATGCCTTCAGTCGCGACAGATTCAATACATGGAACCCGTTCAAGACCAAGTCCTTTCCTGATTGTCTCTGATGGTAGGATGTCAGGCAGATCACGTTTGTTATTCTGAAGAACCAGGCTGAGACCTTTCCGCTTTGTATACCTTAGATTCTCCTTCAGATCACTGAGACTGGCAATATTCGCATCCATCCTTGCCCTCTGAGAATCTGCCACAAATATGATTCCATCCGCGCCCTGCAGAATAAGTTGACGACTATCCGAATACATCGCCTGTCCCGGAACACTGTAAAGGTGCAAACGTACCTTGAAACCATATATAATTCCTGAATTAACAGGCAGAAAATCAAAGAAAAGTGTCCGCTCATTTCCAGTCGCGAGTGAAATGAGTTTGCCCCGGTCATCAGACGGAATCACTGAATGAATATACTTAACATTTGTTGTTTTGCCTGAAAGTCCAGGACCTGCATAGACAAGCTTACAATCGATCTCTCTTGAACTGTAACTAACTGTCGCCATTCAAATTATCTCCGTTCTCAGAATCATTTTCCTCATCTTCTTTATCTGAGAATTCCTCTTTCATTCCTTTTCTGAACATATGCAGCGCCTGACCTACCGATCGCGCAAGATCAGGTATTCTCTTCGCTCCAAAAAGCAAAAGAAGAGCAACTATTATCAGAATAATTTCACCGGTACCTGGACGAAACATCATTTCATCCCCCTGTCAGAATTTCTTCGACCTAGAGCCAGTATCTAGAACCAGCGGTAAAGATAACCTACAAACATCAATCCCGCAAAACTCATCAGGTTCACCTTGAAAGCTATTTCCTCAAGAGCAAATCTGAAAACTATAAGATCAAAGCCAAAAGGACCCACTGATAACTCAAGCGATCCGGAGAAGAAAGACCTCAAAGCAATTGACGATTCCGGCAGTATCGCTGCTATTCCCTCTCCAAGAACTGTACCCGTCATCATTCCAAGGAATGAGATTATTATCCAGAATCGAGTTGAACGATTATTAAGCACTTCTCCTCCAGCATAATGTTAATCTATCCCTGATAACAGGTTGAATCAACCCCCGGCTCCCGAATCCAGGGAAAACCCTTTCTCAGCAATATAACAGCAACAATACCGGTTACGGTTCCGGAAAGAATACCCCAGATCACAAGCGGCAAAGCAAGAGCACCGACTGGAAGACCGGGCAGGAGGAGTATTGCCAGAAATAACTGAATACATAGACTGCAAAGACTGCCGGCAACCGATATCCCTGTAACGGAGAATACTTTTCTCAGATTTCCCATAACGATGGATGATACTATCCCGCCTGCAAGTGAAAGAAGATAAGTTGGAGTTGCAATTATTCCAAGCAATAAAGCTGCTCCGGTTGATCTGAGAATGTTAATTCTCAAGCCTGTCATCGTGCCGTATCTTATTATCGCTGATACAGTAACTACATTACCAAGCCCAAGCCTGAGAAACGGGAATGGTTTTGGCACGATATTTTCGAGTACTCCGATTCCAATTGCGAGAAGCACGAGGAATACTTCTTCCCGAAAATGACCGGTCAGCCTATTCATCATTGTTTTCTGATATCACTTCTCGCATCAGGGTTTCAATTTTTGAGAGGAGAACCGGGCTGTCGAAGTGAAGTTTTGCCCTCTCCAGGGCACCTTGCGAAAGTCTATTATGCAGAGTTGAATCATCCATTTGTCTTATCGCATCAGCAAGAGCATCAGGGTTATCAGGCTGCACTATAATGCCTGATACTCCGTCCTCATTAACCCATGGAACACCTGTTGGAATTGAAGTGCTTATTACGGGAGTACCGCACGCCATTGCTTCGGTCTGAACCATACCGAAGGCTTCACTCCGCAGAGTTGATGGAAGGACAAGGCATTTTGCACCCTGATAAAGCTGAACAAGTCTGTCATCATCCGGGTCATGAACAATCTCGATGTTGAGTCTGTCTTTACCGGCAGCTTTCTGAATTTCCGGGAGTAATGGCCCTCCACCGACCATAATGAGCCGGCGATCCGGAAAATGCTTCCACGCTTTCAGCAAAACATGAATACCTTTGTACTTCCTGAATCTTCCCACAAAAAGAACATAATCACCTGTTTTTAAAGAATCAGAAGGCTTGAAACGGTTGAGATCGGAACCAATCGGTATTACTGAAATATTCTTCAATCGTGATAGAAATACAGATGTCTCAGCGTACGCAGGTGAAGTAGTGATTACTTTATTTGCGCGGTGGAGAAACCTGCGAAGAAAAGGACCGTAAAGGGGAAGAAATGCAGCCTGTCTCACAATATCACTGTGATACGTGACTATATACGGCGTGTTACGCCCGGTCATCAGCCAGGATATCACCGCAGAGGGCAAAGGAACGTGAAAATGCACCAGATCAGCGGGGATCTCTCTTAAAGAGTCAATTAATTCAGGGCAGATTGGATTCGACATAATTCTGCAGATGCAGGGAGTTGTTCTGACTTTAAAGCCTGAGATTTCAATATCAGTAGCATCACTGTTATCTCCTGCAATCAGTACTTCCACATCATGCCCTGAATTCGCCAGGAATGATGAAAGATCATGTATGTATCGCTCAATTCCTCCGCGAACGAGAGGATGTACATCTTTGTAGACCTCCAGAATTTTCATTTCGAATACTCCCTGTACACGTCAAGTACTTCTTCTGCCATATGTTTCACTGAGAATCCGGAGGCAAATTCAATCAGGCTCTTCTTATCGTAAACCGTATCAAGAGATTCAAGTATGGCTCCGGCTATCGAATCCGGATTATGGTTTAAAGCGATATTCGAGATTCCCGAGAATATCTCTACCAGCGCATCCGCTGGAGTGAGTACCGAGGGGACTCCAGCCGATGCAGCTTCAAGAGGTGGAAGGCCAAAACCTTCATAGAACGATGGATAGACAAGTAATTCAGCACCTGTAATACAGCTTTTCAGAATGCTGTCCGAAAGCTGACCGGTCCAGATTACTCCACTGCTGTTCCTGAGTAGATCCTTTAAAGCAGTCGGACCCCACCCCCATCTTCCGGCAATCACAAGCTTTAGATCAGAATGTTCCTGACGAACAGTCTGCCAGGCGGTAAGGAGGTTGAAAATGTTTTTTCTTGGTTCAACTGTTCCGACAAATAGAATGTATCTATCACAAATTCCGGTGGATTGCTGAAATATCTCCGGATCAAGCTGCATGGGTTCAGTTGAAAGATATACTTTCCTGATTCTTTCCGGCTCTACACCAAGACGGCGTACCGCTTCTCTTCCCGTGAAATTGCTGTCAACCATCAGTACATCGGCCTTTCTCGCAACTCTCCTGAAATAAAGACGGTAATACAAAGATCTCAACCGTGGAAACCAGGATGGGTTCGCCAGGAACGCCAGATCATGGAGGGTAACCGCACACGGTATTCCACCTGGCGGTCTTCCTGCAAAAGCGGGAAGATGTACTATTGAAGGAGATACAGATGCTACAAGAGCAGGCAATGTAATATTTTCTTGAAACACTTTAAGTATGCCGCTAGTTGAAAGATCGGTATCAAGAGCTTCAGATGGTTTCATCAGTCTTCTTGCTGCGACTGCCAGAACACGCGCATTACATTGAATAAAACCTTCAAGTAATCGCCTAACGTACACACCTGTACCGCCCCTGTTCACAAGCGAGTCAGCGTATACTACCGGGATACTGTTGTTCATATTTGAGGGGTTATTGCTGAAATTCAATTGTGCTCGAGTTACCGACGTTGAGTTTTTCCGCTTTTCCTGATATGGCAACATCATCCCCTATGATTGAATCTCTGATATTCACAAGATCAATGCTGGAGCGTTTACCGATTACTGTATTGGATATAATTGAATTCTTTATTTTCGAATTGCATCCAATGGAAACGTGCGGTCCTACTATTGATGAAGATATAACAGTCCCTTTCAGCATACTGACCGGAGGAATGATAACCGAATCTACAATCTCAGCTCTTCTTTCACCAAATCCTTGATTAAGGAGTATCCTGTTGGTCTCAAGGAATGTTTCCGGTTTGCCGCAGTCATACCATTCGTCAACCTCGAAAACACCGAAGGCTTGCCCATCATCCAGCATCAGCTGCATGGCGTCGGTAAGCTGATATTCCCCTCGTGTTCTCTTTCCGCTTTTAATAAGTCTTGAAGTGGCATTCATCAGCATGGTTCCGGACGAAAAACCATAGATACCTACAATTGCAAGATCGCTGATGAATTCTTCCGGCTTTTCAACGAGTCTGACTACCCTGTCTCCTTCCAGCAGAACAACTCCGAAACGGCTGGGATCATCTACCCGTTTCACTGCAATCATATTCCGCTTAGAGTCCACTGCCCTGGAAAGGTCAGCGCTGAAAATAGTGTCTCCCAGTACTACAAGAGTCACTCCATCTCCGGTCACAGGGGCAGCAAGATCAACAGCGGAAGCAAGACCATCCATATTGGTCTGCATCGCAAAATCAACACGAATATCCGGATATTCCTTTCTTGTCCATGCAACGATCACATCACCGAGATAGCCAACGATCAGGGTCACATGCGCAATTCCAGCGGAAACGAGCCTGTCTATTATGTGGCCTAGTATTGGCTTACCGGCAACCTGCAGAAGAGCCTTTGGTGTAGACCATGTATGAGGTCGAAGTCTTGTACCCTTCCCCGCTACTGGAATGATTGCATGCATTCAGTTTCTCCGATCATTATTGTCACGGTGAATCTCATCCAGAATTATTTCAGGATACCTTGATTCGACGTATTTAAGAACGTGTTTCCTTATTTCATTCCCGGACTCCATCATCAGCGACTCTCTTGCAAGCGCTTCTGCTTCTTTCATATTAATAACACTGATCATTTTTTTAACATCCGGAATAAGTGTCAGGGATACACTGAGCTCATTAAGCCCGAATCCAAGAAGAAGTGGTATAGCCAGTGGATTACTTGCCATCTGTCCGCATATGCCGACCCAGATTTCAGCTTCCTCGCATTTCCTTGCTACGTGTTCTATCTGTCTGAGAACCGCGGGATGGAGCGAATCGAAAAGGTTTGACACGTAAGGGCTGCCTCTGTCAACCGCAAGAGTGTACTGAGTAAGGTCATTCGATCCTATTGATACAAAATCAATATGAGGGATCAGGAAATCAATTGACAGCGCGGCGGCAGGCGTTTCCACCATGATTCCCAGTGTAGGAATTGATCCATGAGGTGTTTTGGATGCCTCCAGTTCTGCTGCTATATCGAAAAGCATATCTTTTACCTGCAATACCTGATCCTGCGATGTGATCATTGGCAGCATTAACCATGCATTACCGAATCTGGCGGCTCTTAGAACTGCTCTTAACTGGTTGCGGAATTTGAGAGGGCGGTCAAGGCAGATTCTTATACCTCTCCATCCGAGAAAAGGGTTTCGCTCTTTAGTGGGAATGGATTCCAGAAATTTATCTCCGCCGAGATCAAAAGTCCTGATTATTACAGGCTCCGGAAAAACTGCTTTCAGTACATGTTTGTACGCTCTGTAATGGATTTCTTCATTATCTTCAATTTCAGGTGAAAGAAGCCTTATGAATTCTGTTCTGAAGAGTCCGATTCC
>DAOWJX010000292.1 GCA_030640155.1 Candidatus Aegiribacteria sp.
AATTTGATGCAGATCACAACACAGCTCTCGCGCTTGATGGCGCCTTTGAAATACCGGGGAACCATCTCGTGAGCCTGGCCGCTGCACAGAGCTGGAACACCGGACTTGAAGATGATGGAGCCTATGAGATAGAATTCACTAAAGTGCGCAGCCGTATCGGCTATGAATCCGGATTCAGGTACGTTGGGGAGAACTTCAATGTAAATGCCACCGGATTCACTACAGAAAACGGTCTCTGGGAATCATGGGGTCACTTCTGGCACAACATCCGGCCCGAAGAAACATTCAGCGAGATCGGTTACCACGGTGGGATTTACTACGCAAAACAGCTCCATGGCGAAGTTACCGCCCAGAATGTTGATCTCAGTACTCACGCAACTCTGATGAATGGCGTGAACTTCGGGATAGAGGGTAACTACTCGGGGGAGTTTTTCGATCCCTATGAAGGACCCGAAGGACATACTTACGGTGACCATGCCAATTTCTACAGCTGGCTGGGAACTAACCATTTCGATCCGCTATATGGAAGGGTCGGTCTCGGTGCAGGCCAGTGGGGATCGGGGGGGACTTTCCGTAATTACTCGGCTACATTCAGATTCAGGCCTTCTTCGGCTCTTACAGTTGGCCTCGAAGGGAACATGTTCAACACCGATGGCAGCACCAATTACAACTGGGATATTTCTGACTGGGATACAAGAAACACTGACTGGAAATCCCTTATTCTCCGCGTGAATTACATCTTCAACCCTTATATGAATCTCAGACTTTTTTCACAGTATTCTAAATTCAGGATGGATTACAGCCAGTCGCAGGAGAGCGAAAGCGGTGATATAACCGCGAATATGCTGTTCAGCTGGCAGTATCTGCCCGGAAGTATGTTCTACTTCCTGGTGGAGAACCTTTTCGAGGAGAACGAGGAAGGCAGCTTCGGTACGCCTGATGTTGGCTTTTATGCCAAGCTGACCTGGTATCTTCCGATCTGATCCGGGGGGTTATTATGCATGAGAATATTTATCAGAAATTAGCGGAGCATCTTGATAAGCTTCCCGGTGGTTTTGCTCCAAGTCACACCGGCGCGGAGCTGCGCCTGCTCCGAAGGCTGTTTACTCCGGAAGAAGCAGAACTGGCAGTACACCTGACTCTTAACCGGGAGGAAGCCCGGATTATCGCCGATAGAGCTGCTCTTCCTCATGTCGAAACGGAGAAGAGACTTGATGAGATGGCCAGAAAAGGGTTGATCTTCTCCATCCATCCCGATGATGGTTCTCCTCTCTATCTTGCAGCTCCATTCGTAATAGGGATTTATGAATTCCAGGTAAACAATCTCAGTGAGGATTTAATCAGGGATCTTGATGACTACTGGAGTACACAGAAGCGAAGAAAGCCCGTCAGGACGATTCCGCAAATGCGAGTCATCCCCATCAATCAGAGTATAGAACCTCATCTCGAAGCGTTTCCATATGACATGGTCAGAGAATTGATCAAGTCTCAGGATAGGTACGCTGTTGCCCCCTGTATCTGTCGCCTTCAGGCGAAAATGGAGGGAAATGGCTGCGATGCGATTGAAGAAGCATGCCTGATGTTCGGTGACTGGGCTGACTTTTACGTTCGAGGCGGTATGGGACGCTATATTGACAGAGCTGAGGTTCTGGAGATTCTGGCCAGAGCTGACGCGGACAATCTGGTTCTCCAGCCGACCAATTCCAGAGATGTTGCTGCTATCTGCTGCTGCTGCAGCTGCTGCTGCGGTATTCTGCAAAGCTTACAGCGTCATCCCAGGCCAGCTGAGATTGTAGCCAGTTCATTTATTGTCACACTTGAGCCAGAAACCTGCGTTGCTTGCCGGGTCTGTATAGATCGATGCCAGATGCAGGCTTTCACCATGGGAGATGATTCTGTTATTCTGAACAGCGATCGGTGCATTGGCTGTGGTTTATGTGTTACAACCTGTCCGGTCGGCGCGTTGACACTGCTTCTTAAACCGGGCAGCAGCGAGATTGAAATCCCTGCTGATATGGATTCTACATGGCGTCGAATAAGTCGGGATCAGGCAGAAGCGCGATGATGTTTATACTTTGCTGAGTACTTTCTGTATCTCTCCGATATACATCCGGTGATAGCCTTTTTCCGGATATAGAGAATCGATCTCCTTGTCGAGGAATCGTTCCGGATCGATGTCATGGTGGTAGATCTTCCTGCATATCAGTATCAGGTTTGACTGCCTGAAAGCCGTTACACCAGGAGATGGCTCAAACGGAATCAGCCCGGTTTCCCGTGCCTTATCAACATTCTCACCGGAATGAGTACCGCAGTATTTCAGCGCTTCTCTGTACTCCTCTTTGAAGAAGCACATGCTGAAGAGGGAATTCTCCTCCATGAATTTCCGTGTGTAACGTTGCGGTCTGACGAAAACGAAGGCTACTCTTCGATGCCATAACTGGCCCAGTCCGCCCCAGCTTGCTGTCATGGTGTTGTATCCATCTGAGAGATTACCTGCTGTGAGAAGGAACCAGTCCTCAGAGATCAGTTTAAAAACATTATCGCGTATGTCATCAGTAGCAATTTCGCTATAACCGGAAGAGTCAGAAGAAATCATTTCCATACTCTAGAGAGTAATTGATGTGCTTGTAATAGTCTTGTAGTCTGAAGTGAAATCATCCGCTCCATCCTCTCCGCAGATGAATACGATGTTGTAACTTTGACCCTCAGTAAGAGCAACGTCCCAGAGGTCGCCTGAATCCAGAGGGGTTGTGAACCTGATTTCGGTATTTCCGGAGCTTTCGCTTCCTGATTTATCTGAAACGTTCTGTTCGCCGCCCTGCAGGTTGGAGTCGGACTCATGAGTGTTACTGTCAATACCGAAATCGTCCCGGATATGTGCTGATGATCCACTCACATATCCTATGATTATGTTTGCGTCATGCATGAGGTAGGAGCCTCCGAACCCGACTGCTACCCATCCCGAGGAGGGACCTTCCAGTTCCACTTCAAGATCACTGCCGCTGACTCTCCATTTCAGTTCAAAGCCATCTTTTGAGGTTGTGTTCCAGTTGTTTGGATCAAACGGGTTTTCATCACATCCGGTAAAAAGAATCAGGATTATTAAAACAGAAAGTAATACATACTTTGAATTGAACATATTCATCCTCCGTTCATAATTCTTTACACGGCTTAAATACTACACCATGCAACCACTGGAAACAACCATAAGACATTTGAGTTTCCAGCGATTATTGTACAGGATAGACCCTGAACTGAACCGGAGGATATTAATGCCACTGAGCAGAAAGCCTCTCAAGGGGATGCGTGAGCTTTTTCCAGGCGAGAAGAGGGTAGAGGATTACATTGTCGGTCAGCTGTCAAAAGCCGGATCAGCTTACGGGTTTGAGGCCTACGAAGCACCGGTTCTTGAACCGCTTGACCTGTTCCTCGCTAAATCAGGACGTGAACTGGCAAAGGATCAGAGCTACAATTTTACAGACAAAGGCGGCAGGAACCTTATTATGAGACCGGAACTGACTCCATCCACTGCCAGAATGGTGGCTGCCGCGGGAGAGCTCATCTTTCCGGTCAAATGGATGTCTTTTCCACTCTGCTATCGTTATGAGAATCCTCAGCGGGGGAGAGCCCGCGAGTTCCTGCAGTTCAATCTTGATATTCTTGGTGCTGATGGTCTTGAAGCTGAATTGGAGATATTCCTTGTCCTGCAGAGGATCATGGATGGGTTTTCTGCTGTTCCTGGGCAGTACGCGATAAGATATTCCAGCAGGAAGCTTGCTTCAGGAGTTCTCCTCAAATACGGTTTTACTCCGCTTGAAATGCAGAATGCTTTCGCGGTTATTGATAAGAAGGACAGAATGCCGCTCGAAAAGTGGGAGAAGTGGCTTCAAGAGGAAATCGCGGACAGCTCAAAAGCTGAAGCACTTCTGAAATTCGCCTCCTGCGGAACATTGAATTCATCATGGTTGAGTAAACTTATGGCTGATGATCCCGCTTATTCAGAGCTTTTGAAGTTCAGTAACATGCTTGATAGAGCCGGAGTTGATTCAGCATCTTTTGAAGCGGGGGTTGTAAGAGGGCTTGATTACTATACCGGTATTGTTTTCGAGGTTCTGGATACCGGTGGTGAGAACAGAAGATCCATATGTGGCGGAGGCAGATATGACAATCTTGTAGGAATGTTCAGCAACCAGAATGTATCCGGAGTGGGATTCGGTCTGGGTATTCTTACTCTGAAACTGTTTCTTCAGACATACGGCCTGATTCCTGATGACCTGGCTCTCTCACATCCCGCGGATATTTTTCTTGCTGTCTGCACCGATGAACAGAGAGAATTCGCTCTGAATCTTGCCGAGAGCCTGCGTGATGCTGATATATCAGTAGAGATGGATCTCAGCCGTAAGAATCTGTCCAAACAGTTTAAAATCGCTGACAGAAAAGCAATCAGATATGTTGTTGCGATCGGTCCGGACGAGGTTGATTCGGGAAATGTCACAATTCGGGATATGAATACCGGAGAGAGTGTGGAAGTCGATATCCCTCATATCCGTGATGCTCTCTCGATGATGGAAAACTGAGATAGAAACACATATGCGGGATGTTATTGATGCGATTTAAAGGGGTACCGGGGAAACTGCTGTTTGTGGTCCTGGCACTGCTTCTGTTTCTTCCCCTGTTTTTTCTAAGATCATCACCAGACAGCCTCAACCTGTCCGAAGCCGCTGCCTGTCTTGGCGCACTCCTTCTATATATTCTTCTTGAGCGTTTCATATCGAGAATTCAGTTGACCACTGTGCTCGCACTCACGATTCTACTTGTTGCTTCCGTATTCGCTCTTGCGCTATTCATTGCACCTTCTCTTGATAAGGAATCAGTCCATGTTCAGGATACGGAGGAGTCTTTTCCAGTAGAGACAGCTGATCAGCAATCGCAACTCTCCGACAGTTCTGCCTTTTCATCAAATCCGGAGATACAGAATTCTATTAACAGACTGGCCATATCCGGTGGTGAGGCAATCAGAAACGCTGGATTATTCAGCGGTACGGGAACAGTTGGCAGAACTCTTGGAGCTGTCGGGAACGTAACTTCTGCTACCGCTGAAGTCCTTATCAGAACAGTCTACTTCGGATCGAACGTTGCTCGTGGGGATTCCATACTGCTCAGCGAGGGGGTGATTGATGAATCCGGAGCCTTCCTTAGGCTTATAGCGTTAATAATCGCAGTCACAGCTTCAATCGCACTGCTGGTATGCCTGAAATATCTTATTCTTGTTGAAAGACGTAAGGGAACCCTTTTCTGGTTCCGAGTTTTATTAATGATTTTGCTTCTTCGCATACTGTATGTTTCATTCGGCCTTGAACAGATGCTGCAGCAGGTTGTATCAGGATTTGACAACGCGGATATTCTCCTGTCGATCAGTCCGTTGTACGTACTTCTCATGATATTTTCCATAGTTAACGGATTCAGAACAAAATGGATACACTACCTGAACAGGTGGCGGAAATATCTCGCTCTTTCAGGTTCAATTGTTGTGCTTGTGCTTGCGCAGTCTGTGCTGCAGCTGTATTTCTCGGGCAGGCTGACCTTCTCATCGCTTGCTCTGGGTACTCTTGTCGGAAGTGTATTTACGATCCTGCTGATTTTCAGCGCCATCGCTGCCCTGTCAATCCTGTTTTTCCTCCCTTCCGCAAGGCTTGTTGATAGAAAACTGGATCAACTGAGAATACTGGACGGATTGGGGCAATCCATCTATTCAACTTTTGATGAAGAAAAAATCGTAGCATATTCAACAACACTTGGCAAAAGGCTCTCCGGAGCCGATACCTGCTGGGCTGTCCAGTTGGTTGACAGTACATTCAGTCGCTGGAAACCCCTCCAACGTACGCGACGAGAAGAACTCGGTTTTCCGGATGAATGGCATTCAGAAGTACGCAATCAGCTTGAGGAGTCAGGAGGAACACTTCTACTGAACAGATATCCGTCAAGCTCACTTTCCAGGATTGCCGGAAAAAAATTACCTTCTCCCGGCTCGCTTCTTGCCGCTCTTCTCAAAGTCAGGAAACACACTGTAGGTATCCTTTATGCGTCCACAAACCATCAGTTCGGTTTCATGAACGAATCCAGGGGTCTGTTTGAGACATTTGCCCGTCAGATTGCTGCGGCAATAGAGAATGCCAGGCTTATGGAAACTGAACTGGAACGACAAAGGTACCAGGAAGAGCTTGCGATTGCCAGATCAATTCAGGAGGAACTTCTTCCCGGAGATATTCCCTCGATTCCAGGTTTTGACATTGCCGGTATCAGCGTTCAGAGCCAGCAGGTTGGTGGTGATTACTACGACGTAATAGAACTTCCCGGTAACCTTTGTGGAATTGCCATAGCTGATGTATCCGGAAAGGGTACTGCCGCTGCTCTTCTCATGGCTGCGCTGCAGTCTGCTCTTCACGCGGTTGCTCCCGGAATGGGCGCCAACGCGGGAGGTGTTGTTGAGAGATTGAACCGTCTGATGAGCGGCAGAATGCCTGATGATAAATTCATAACATTTTTCTACGGTGTTCTCGATCCCATGAACGAAACTCTCAACTACTGCTGTGCCGGGCACGATCCTCCCCTTCTCGTCAATATAGACGGAACGGTTGAAAAACTTGCGGAAGGGGGGCTTGTTCTTGGTATCATGGAGGATGCCGAATATACGACCGCAATAACCCGTCTTTCTGATAGCAAAAGGCTTCTCCTTTATACTGATGGTATCACCGAGAGTATGAGTGTGGGTGATGAAGAGGAATTCGGAGTTATCAGACTTACCGATTTTGTAGCGGAGCATGAACCCTGCAGATCATCCGTTATTCTCGAAAAACTTCTTGACACACTTGAAACATACCGTGATCAGGCTCCCGCGAATGATGATATGACACTTCTTATGATATCATGTTCAGATCATACCGACAATTTTGTATCCAATGGATCATCCACTGAGAATGGATAGCTCGGATAAGAGCTGCGCAAGTGGTGGCTGATGTGGTGCGGAAACAGGAGATAGTATATTGAATATTCCCGGTTCCATGAGACTGTCAGGATTGAATACGCAAAAACTGACTTCCAGAATAACTGCTGCGGGACTGATCATCATTGGTCTTGTAATGATAACTTCGATGGTTTACGGCAAGTTTTTTATTGGAGTCGCGATACTTGTTATTCCCGGCATTCTGTTCCTCCTTGCGGGATCACCGATAAGGGTTCTCTCATTCATAGTAGGACTCCAGATCATCCTGACTGTCACTCAGCTCAGCGCTGCTCAGCTGTACCTTGGATTCATCAACTTAAGGGTGGATGATCTTCTTACTATCTGGTTTCTATGGCTATGGCTCATATCCCTTCCTGACAGATCCATGAGGGGAATAAAAGCAGGCCCACAGGGATACCTTATATCCATATTCGTATTTCTTATCGCAATTGCCGTATTCAGAGGGTTTTCTGCCGGAAACACACCTGCATTCATCGGTATTCAGATAAAAACCTTTGGAGCTTATTTCCTCTACTTCCCGCTATTGTGGGTATTATCTGATGATAAAGCCAGGGAAGTTGCCTGGCGGGTGCTTCTGACATCAGCCACTATTGGCGGGTTTATCTTTGTGGTCAAGGGGATTTTCGGCTCAGGTGAGGGAGTATATTTTCGAGACCAAACGGGTCTCAGAATCGGAACAAGACAACCGAATGCATTTGGAGCAGTACTGATGCTTTTCACAGGTAAACTCTGGAAATCATGGAAGACCCGCCCTCCGATTATTCTTATTCTCCCTTCGATGTTTTTCATGGGCGCAGCTCTTATCCTTTCTCAGACAAGAGGATTGTGGGGAGGCGTGCTTCTTGCCCTTGCCTCGGCCTGGATTCTCAATCTGTTCAGAAAGAGAGATAATATTCCTCTTGGTAAACGGATGATAGTCTCACTCACGGTACTGGCAGGTTTCGTTATTCTTGTCGTATTTTCCATATCCGCACTGGGGATTCTGTCAGCAGCTGATATAGCCCAGCGAACCGGTCATGAATCAGGCAGCTATCTTACTGACGTTTCTGTCCTTTCAAGACTGATTTCCTGGAGCGCAGTAATAGAAAGAATCAGCGGCTCGTACATGATGATGGGCAGAGGTTTTGGTACGACGATTACCTATTTCAAACCTGAAATCGGAGGAGTAAGGACTCTGTTCTATGTAGACAGTTCTTACTTTCAAACCGCGCTCGTAATGGGTATTACCGGTGTAATAGTATTTCTTTCAATATTCCTGAATGCTGTTATCAGAGCGGCAAAGCTTTTTATCAGAACAGCTGACAGTAGAAGAGCGGGAACAGCTCTGGGGATCTTCTGCGCACTGATCATGCTTCTATTCGCATCGGGATTTGCCTCACTGCTGACCAATTACCGCTACACAATACTCTGGATGTATCTGCTTGCGCTTCTTCAGGTGGAGATTAATGATGAAGAAAGAATGTCTGCTTCGGGTCGGAACAAGCTGCAGGCGTGATTTAGAGGTCTGAAAACATAGCAGGGAAATATATATCCTTACAGGACTCAATAAAAAAGCCATACTCCAGCATCATAGAACTGTTGATATTCAACTTCCATAAAAAGACCGCTAATAGAATCAATCAGAACACTGTCGGGTTCAATATGTCCCCAGAGAAACCAGAACTCATCTGGTTTTCTCGAAGTTAACAGTGTTCGGATTACTGCAAAGTCTGTAGCTTCTGATGCTCCAAGGTCGACAGAGATGTCTGACGAAGTTTTATTGAAATAGTAATTGAAATACGCAATATTCCAGGTTGAAGCCGCTATCAGAATCTCATTACTTCTGTCACAGTTATTCACTACATACTCTGCAACTTCTCTGAACTGCTGTTTGTGAGGAACTGAATAGTGTTTGCGCACGATGAACAGCGAGAATAGCAAGTAGCAGCACAATCCTGCACCAATCGTGTATCTTAACCATCCTGAAGGAAAAAGTATATGAATAGAAGCGGACAGAATCAGGAAAATTGCCGGTAGTGCTACCATCATATTGCGAATGGTGAAAACCGGGATTAGCAAGAATGATAACAGAAGAGATAATGCGAGGGGAATAAATAGCCACAAAAGAATTATTATGAGGTTTCCTGGAGTAAAACTTGAATATCCTCCTCCTTTTCTGAAATAGATGAGTAATCCGGCAGAGACTGATAGACACAGAAGCACAAGCATGACTTTCGACCAGCTCATATACAGGAAGAAAAGTACTGCAATAGTTTTAATTGTAGGAACAGTAATGTGACTTTCAGTACCGGTTTGAGCGGCTGCATAAGGTATCCATGGCAGAAAAGCAAGAACTGGAATGAGACACATTACCAGTATCTTTAGTTTTTCTCGACCAACTACCAATGAGCTTAATAGTAGAATAGCAATTTCAATTGCCAGGATCAATAGACCGAAATAGTGAGTGTATTCCAGAAGAATGCCAACGGTAATGAAACCGGTGATAGTGCTTTTCCCGAAACGCTTTCCAGTCTTCAATTTTTCGAGTGTTTCAGTTAGAAAGTAAACAGATATGACTACAAGCAAAATGAGTATTGAATAAGATCTGGCTTCCTGACTGAACCAGATATGAATTGGAGCTGCTGCCAGTAGCGTAGAAGCAAGGAGTCCCGCTGAATCAGATAACAATTTTCTTCCAAGGAGAAATATCATTGGAATTGTCAGTATACCAGCAATAACTGAAGGTAACCTTAGAGCCGATTCGGAATCGCCGATTGACTGCTCAACGAAATACAGAAGGATCTGATAGCTTGGTGGATGAACGTCCGGGATTACACCAAGGGTGACTACTTCAGTGATGCTGGAAAAACTGCTCCTGTACCAGGATGACAGTTCATCGTTCCAGAGAGATTCCCTGTCAAGACAGGCAATACGAAGTATACTTCCAACAAGTATTACCAGTGTGAGCAACAGAAAGAAGCTCCGTTTGGAGCCTCTTTCTGAGTTATTGCTTCCGTTCAGTCGAATCTCTTATCTAAGGATAGTGAATTTGTGCGATATAAGATTACCATCAATTTCCAACACGGTAAAATACACACCGATAGGATATGAAGCATTATCAAGGGTGAATGAGTTTACAATACCCTCCCCGGAATTGTCTTCCCAGAGTATGCAGGTTTTCCTGCCAGAGATATCATATATATCAAGAGAAGCTTCCTGATAACCTCTGCCAATAGATAGATCAATCCTCATAGAACCATTCATACCACGTGTTTCCAGTAGGACATCATCCATTTGTAACACTGCTCTTGAGTCTAAGGGTTGAATGTTATCTTTTGGCTCTAAATAGAAGAGGCTGGCGGTATAGGGTGGCATACCGTCATAGAAGACCATCAGATCAATTTCAGCCTTTGCTTCATCAGTGATTTCGGTATCAATTGTGTTACTTAGATTTCGTAGAGCAGTAATTTCCATCTCTTCAGAAACTGATAAAATACTTTCTCCTATCTTACGTACTTCATAACCTCCAATATTATGAAGAATCCAGTTTCTATTTTTCTCTTCAGGGAACCAGAAACACCTGAATCCACCGGTATAGTTGTTTGAATTATTCACAAGCATGACATAGATATTCCCAGATTCGGATGATCTCAATGCTAGAAAACCAGTATCTGTGTCGGTCATTACTGTGATTTCATTATTCACATAGATTGCTTCTTTTATATCTGATTCCATTGCAGAGCAGTTTGAAGAGATTAAAGCACTTGTGAACGGTGCTTCATTTACTAACTCATTAGTAACCTGATTAATTCTTGAGAGCATATTCGGATTGCCTGTATCGCTACTAGGACCCCAATTTATCAATTCTGATGGACACTGATATTCCGTGAATCCTTCGTATGAGTCACTCTGTTCAGCTCCATTGCCCGACTTAAGTGCAAGATCAAGAGAATAGAATTGGATACCTCTGGCGCCAAGAACTATTGGTGCGATAACCATGTACCTGAGTTCGTCAACTGACGGACAGTAAGTACCATTTTCCTGACCATGCCTTCCATAGGCCTGGACATTTGGGAAGAAAGACTTATCAGTTCCACTTATTCCCCAGTTCCAGACTGAATTTTTCTCATCTGCATAGCTATCCATATAGAATCCTGGATCCAGTTGAGCATCCGGCATCAGAACATCATTAAGATTGTCAAGAATACATACTGCAGATCTGTGAGATCTTCTGCTGTCATATACCCTTGCTGAAGTCATATACCTGCCTGAATTGTTATTCAGCATTTCACACACAATATTTTCACCATCGAAAGCAAGTGGATAATACCGATGGCTACTATAAATACTTTCAGTTGAACCTATAATAAGTCTGTCACGTTTTTGAGACCATTCCTTACCAGCCCTGTCTGCTCCAGCGGAAATAATATCACCAGCAATTCCCAAAACATTTGCTGAGCTGGATATAGAGAAACCTTCGCTTGGAATATTACCAGTACTCCAGTATAGAACATCGTAATACTGATTCGGTTCATGCATCAAGCAAAGGTAATCTTTTCCAGCTGCATATACAGGTATCCCTTCGTCAGAACGGGAAATGAACAGAAGATCCTGATTAATATCCACAGGAAAAAGATTATACATAAGATCAGTACAAACCCATTCCTCTGAAGCGCCTGCGGAAATCTGATGTACAACTACATACTCGCCCGATGTTTTGTACAGCACAAATCCGCTGTATGGATCTATAATCCAGCCACTCTGTTCTGTCTTATGCCAGAAAGTACCCCATACTACACCATCAGGTTCAAATCCAGCTGGAAGTCCCAGAGAATGCTGGCTACCCCCGATGATTGTAACATTGATTAAGCCTGATGAGGCTTCATAATCCTTGGAAAGGATTCTTACTCTCTGGACATCGTTTGTGTTGTAACACACCAATATTCTCATCTGTCCGTGCCCAACCAATCCTTCTCTATCAGGTCTTGTGGGATAGACAATCGAGTAATTAGTTTCACCGACACAGCAATCAGTAATGGAAATAGAAGTTGAGGGCAAAGGAAGACAGGTTGAAATTATCGGTCCATTATGGTTGTATATAACAGTATTGTTGTTGGTATCTTCCCGCCAGACGACAACTGCGCCGCTCCCATCATGGATTCCTGAAGTTCTGTCTCCAACATCAGTTGCACGGAAATCACTGGAAGCATATCTAACAGGTGTTGATCCAGTAGGAACAGGAAAACTACCTATTGCTTGAGTCTGAAGTCCATTTGGTTGGTATTCGTTGATAAATCTGTATATCCAAACACTCGTATCATACACTCGTATAAGTTCATCCTGCGTGGAGTATGTTTCATATGATCCATTAGGGCGAATTTGCACTTCTAATTCTGTAGCACAGAATCTATCCAGTTCTGATTGAATTGTATAATCACTGTAGTCATAGCAATTACATGGATATCGGTCGTATATAGGAAAATCAAGTAAAGGGCAGAAAGTCGTGATATCCAAATGCTCATATCTGTCCAGAAAGGAACTGAAAGGTAATCCCAAGTCGTTATGAACATCATCGGAATAGTCCCCGACCATTGATATCCATGCAGGATTTTGCCCATCACCTCTCCAATGCGCATCAGGTTCATCAAAAGCTGTTACGCCTACGAAATCTCCCCACCGCAGATCGGTGTACATGGATTGATAGTTATCAAGAAAGTCAACGACCGCATCATTATGTACTTGCTCTCCTAGATTTGTACGAAATCCTCCGGCGAATAGATTCAGACCCAGGTTTCTTGCTACATATGCAGTTTGCGTGAAGGCGTGATCTATATAAGAACCAAGATCGAGATTATTATCTTAACTTAGCTCAGACCTTACAAGTACTGAATTAAAGCCTGCCCATTTTGCCTGTAAAAGTATACTATTCAGTTTGTCGAAGCCTTCAGAAATACTACCTCCATAATGATAGGAGTAATCGCTCAACAAACATCTTGCACCTCTAATATCCCATATAATAGGGAAAAATCTCTGTCCATCGTGTGTGAAGTAATTATTACCATGCCGATCAGCACAATTATACGAATATGATATTCCTACCTATGGTCAACATCATTATTATCAAGATCCTTCTCATCAGCCGATCTCTCCTTCCAGTGATATGTTTAATGAGCTTATTACAAAGAGTATTAAATAACCATTATACTACTATCAGCAATATGAGTTACAATGTAAAGTCTTTCAAGATTGTATATCTGAATTTTCACAAGATATGTGTTCATTAGAACACATCAAAGCATGATTATTCAGGTTCAAACAAATCATGATACTCTTGGAAGAACTACCTCCACTGTCTGCAATAAAGCGGATCAGCGATAGTTTAGGAATCTATGAAGATCATTTGTGGTGTTCCCTCAAAAGACATCTTTTCAAATGAGAGCTCGGTTGTAAGTTCATCAATCTCAGAACTATCCGATAATTATCCTGTAGCGATTAAGTGAGTTCCAGTTCCTTTTGACAACTCAAATAGGTTCATTGTACTGCTTCCGATCAGTGCATACTCGAGATCCCCTTCTCTAATACGAGCTGTTCCAAGCAGATCGGATTCACCAAACTCGTAGCAGAATCGGGATATCAGCGAAGCTCATTGCGATTATCAGAATCCTCGTAGCTGAGTGCAATTCAGAATACCCTTTGTCAGATTATCACAAAGTTGGTATGCTCCGTGCGATAAACATCACTGTAATCTTTGAAGCAGTCAGCTACCCTCTGAAAGATATTCAGCCTGTGATCACTTTTCGAAGTAGTAGACCACCTCCATCGGGGGTAATGCTTCTTCCTATAAATCGGATACAACTCTACGTTTTTTCAGCCCTTGGAATTCAGATGAAAGATTTGTATTATTAGATACAGACTGGTTTGATATGAGATCCTCTATTAGTAATAGTTAAGTTCTTTTGTTGTAGGCATTTATGCTATATAAAAGGGCTTCACTCGATATTACAGTTAAGTATTCTGGTTTTGACTTTGCACAAGTAAAACCAGAATAAGCAGTCAATGTTTAATTGTTAGGTGAACATCTTATCCACGCAAGGAGTATTTAATGAAGAAGACTCAATCTCAGAAAAGTCATTACGATGATTTCTATTCAAAAGGCGGATGGACATACAGTAACTGGCGTCATAAAAGATTCCTGGTTAAGAATATTGTTAAACCCCTGAAACTGCAGAAGGGTTTAAAGATACTGGAAATAGGCTGCGGGATGGGTTTCCATTGTAATCTGCTTTCTAAATTAGGATTTGATGTAACAGGCGTAGATCTATCAGAGGCCGGTATTGACTATGCGAAGAATCATTTCTCTGAACCTCAATTCTTTGATATGGATGGGCTCAACTTATCGTCTGTATTTGAATATGAGCATTTTGATGTCATCTTCTCCAGAGGAATGAGCTGGTATCATTATGAGTTAAATGGAATAAACAAACATGGTATTGATGTTCCGAGCTGCACAAAGGAGCTTTTCCGTTTATTAAACAGGAATGGCATTTTCATTCTTCAGATCGTAACTGATTTTTCAGGGAGCCGCCCTGATGACAAGGTCCATTACAGCAAACTTGAGGATTATGTAAAACTCTTCAGTGCGCTCGGTGAAGTTATCTAC
>DAOWJX010000186.1 GCA_030640155.1 Candidatus Aegiribacteria sp.
AACTGAAGAAGCGAAAACAGAAGATAGTGAGAATCATGATTCAGTTGAAGATTCAATGCATATTCTGGTAATGGACGATGACCCAGGCATTAGAGATGTACTGACTGGTATGCTTGAAATCCTCGGACACAAAGTGGAAGAGTGTGAGAATGGTGCGGATGCAATATCCCTTTATAAAAAACAGATGTCTTGTGGGAAACCATTCGACATTGTGATTATGGATTTAACCATACGTGGAGGAATGGGCGGGGAAGAAGCAATCAAATATCTCAGGGAGATAGATCCTGAAATCAAAGCCATTGTATCCACTGGATATTCAAACAATCCTGTGATATCTAACTTCTCCGATTATGGTTTCTCCGGAAGGCTCGCAAAACCATTCAAAGTATCAACACTGAAACGAGAGATTCGCTCTGTCCTCAGTAAATGAAAACAAGCAAAAGCCGGGATTCGACCTGGAGGATACAAGCAGGATATTCAACAGGAAGACAATTAGAAAAGGTATTTTCCTCTTTCTCTTTATTTCAATAGCAGCACTTGCAGGTATTTTCCTATACTCGAATACAGAGAATTCCCTTGAAGCTCTTTCAAGTATGCAACCTGTATATCTTCTTTTAATACTCCCCCTGTCCTTCCTTGACCTCTGGCTCGGGGGCCTGAGGATTCATGTCTTTACCCGTAAGCTGATACCTGGCGCAGGTACATGGCTGAGCTTCAGGGCCAATCTTGCCAATATTTTCATGGGTGCGGTTACTCCGTCACAGACAGGCGGTGGTCCGGCACAGCTCTTCATTCTGCACCAGGGGGGTATATCCGTTGCAAGGGGAATGTCGATTGGTGTAATCAATTTTCTGTCGACGATTGTATTCTTTATTATTGCCTCGGGTGGAGCTCTTCTGTTTCTTGAAGGAAGTTTTTCATCGAAAGTTGTGAATCACTTGATCGTAGCGGGTTTTGTGGTGTTCTGCCTTCAGTTCATAATTGTCCTGGCAGCGTTACTGAAACCGTCGATCTTTGAACGATTCTTCAATTTTCTGACAGGATTCTTCACAAGAATCCCCAGGATCGCAAAAAAGGCAGAAGCTCTACAGAAATGGTTCAGTCGATTTGTAGAGCATTATGGAGATGCCTGTAAATTCTTTTTTAGCAAGGAATTACTGGTAGTTCTACAAAGCTTCGTACTCACAGGAGTGTTGTACCTGAACAAGTTTACACTTGCATACTTCATTATGAGGGGTATAGGTGGAACCGGTGGATATATGGATGTGATCGCAATACACATGATTATTTTCTTTATCTCCTATTTTGCCCCGAGCCCGGGAGCCAGCGGAGTAGCGGAGCTTACAACCGCTGCATTGATGAGTTCTATTATATCAAGGAATCTTCTACCATTATTTACGCTTCTTCAGAGATTTTTCCTTCTCTATGTTCCTGTAATTCTGGGAGTGTTTACTGTTCTGAGAGCAGTTCGAAGAACAGAAGCCGTGAACACTGCCGGAGACAGCATAAATGATTCAGGAGAGGTCTGAATTGAGAGCATTCAAGGCATACGATATCAGGGGTGTCTACGGTAAAGATTTTAATGGGACGACAGTTTACAGGATAGGATTCTTCCTTCCAGGACTTCTTTCGGCGGAGAGAGTTCTGGTCGGTTACGATTGCAGGGAATCGACTCCCGAGCTGTTTCAGAATCTCGTTAAAGGTATTACAGATGCGGGAGCAGATGTTTTCAACATGGGACTCGCAACAACTCCAATGGTTTACTTTGCGACGGCTACACATGGATTCACAGCTTCAGTCCAGATTACCGCTTCGCATAATCCAGGAGAATACAATGGTTTGAAAATATCCCGCGAGGGAGCTCTTCCCGTTGGATACGATTCGGGCCTGAGAGAGCTGGAGGCAATGGTTGAGAATGAAGATGCAGAACCGTCTGAACTCAAGGGCGAGGTAGTAGAACTGCCGAACATAAAGGATGAATATCTGTCATTTCTGAAAAAGTTCCGTGGTAATTATACTGATCTTGAATTTGGGATTGACTGCTCCAACGGGATGGCTTCAATACTTGTGGGTGATCTTTTTGGGACCACTCCGGAGGTTATTTATGACATTCTGGATGGTACTTTTCCAAACCATCCTCCAAATCCCCTGGATGAAAAGAACACCAGTGACCTGAAAGAGCTGGTTTTAGAAAAAGAACTGGACATAGGAGTTATTTTTGATGGTGACGCCGACAGGGTCATGTTTGTTGATGACAGAGGGAGATTTGTTCGCCCTGATCTGATCACTGCCGTTCTCGGACTCCACTATCTTCAGGATAAGAAAGGATACGTTCTGTGTGACATAAGAACGTCCCGTGCTGTCGTCGAATACATAGAAAAGCTTGGAGGTCGACCGTTCATGTGGAAAGTCGGTCATTCCCATGCCAAGGTGAAAATGAAGGAGCTGAACGCGATTTATGGAGGAGAGCTGGCAGGTCATTACTATTTCAGTGAATTCTTCAACTGCGATTCCGGCATGCTTGCAGCGCTTCTTGTTCTGAATATAGTGGTGCAGTTAAAAGAAAGAGGAAGAACATTCTCCTCTCTGATTGATTCAATTTCGATCTATGCGAACTCCGGAGAACTCAATTTCAGGATTGATGATAAAGAAGCGGCAATGGAGAGTCTTAAGAACTACTTCACTTCAAGAGAGAAACCGGACGCGATTTATGACTATGATGGATACAGAATTGAATTTCCCGACTGGTGGTTCAGTATAAGACCTTCAAATACCGAACCGTATCTGCGTCTTGTCACTGAAGCGATTGACGAGAAACTCCTGGAATTGAAGCTGAATAAGATAAGACAGTTACTGGCCCCAGGGGAACACAGCTGATAGTGTCCCCCTGGTTCCTGATATTCTATCTGATAAGCATAACCTGCCTGGTTGCAGAACCGACTTCCGTCCATAGACGTACGAAGTAGACTCCAGAAGCTGCAGGATTATTATTGGCGTCCATGCCCTGCCATATGACTGTATGCTCCCCGGCCAGAAATTCCTGTCTGGCAATCGTCTTAATTTGTCTTCCAGAGAGGTCGTAAACAGAGATCTCCGCAAATCCGGGTGAAGCAAGGTTGAACGGTATGGCAACCTGCGCGGAGAAGGGATTGGGATAGAGAGGATTTAACGAAAGGACAGAAGAAATCCCGTCTTCCACTTCAATTCCAACCGAGAGATTGCTCAGAGCCTTCATACAGAAATTCGCTGTGGTGTCCACCGTTGTAAGGTCTGTCCAGGTTGCGCCGTTAAGGTAGTAGCTCTCACCCGGACTAGCCGAAGATTCGACAATTACCCTGTAATTGGCTCCGAGTAGTACAGGAACATCCGAAGTACAGCCAAATGGTTGTCCTCCATCTAATAGTTCCAGGTAAACATAGAAATCGCATCCTGTATCGATATTTACCGCAGTTGAAAGCTCAATGGTATGGAAACCGGTATATGAAGCTGTACCGCTTTCACTCGAAAGTTCATTAAGTAGTTCTCCTCCAGAGAAAGTTTCAAAGATCTTCACTGTGTAATCAACGTTGTCCGCAGCAGTGAAAAAACTGACCGCTTCCACCGTTTCATAATTTCCAGCTACAAAAGCATTGAATGCCTCTGTTGCTGTCAGAAGAGTATCCCTCCATCCGTGGTAGTCGAGGTAGTAAATATTCGAATATCCAAGAGGTTCTACATCGCGAAGGGAAATAGCGCCCATTGTGGGATTCTGGCAGCAGTGCTTGTCGTAATAGGATATCCAGAAGAAACCGCTGTTTCCCCAGCTGGTGCCCCAACTGTTCTTGCAGAGCCAGGCGCCGGGCTGCGGAGCCTG
>DAOWJX010000030.1 GCA_030640155.1 Candidatus Aegiribacteria sp.
ATTCAACAGGAATTTTTTCCAGATAGCCATAAGCCGTGAAAAACTACGCGCTGAAAGATACAACAGCAGAATTGGATTCCTGATTGTTGACATAGACGATTTTAAAAAGATAAATGATCTCTACGGACATCAAACAGGTGACAGAATCCTGAAGGAAGTTGCAATTTTTCTGGGTAATTCCATCAGAGAAACAGATTTCCTGATTCGTTACGGAGGAGACGAATTTCTTCTTATTCTGATAGAAACAGGACTGACAGCACTAGTGGTACGGGAGAGAATTCTGGAAGATTCACAGCTTGCGGAGGTAACTTCAAATATCATCGGTACCCCGGTAACACTCTCTATCGGGAATGCTCACTGGGATCCAAACACAGGTATATCAATCCGTGAAACCCTTGTTGAAGCGGATAAACAGATGTACATCCACAAAAGAAGCAAATGAATGAGGGGGAACCTGCTACAGGAGTTTGGCTTTCTGCCATGCGTTTTCCATCATTTCAATGTCAGACTCAGCCAGGGAGAAGCCTGATTCTGCCAGAATTCTCTCCATTTTAGTGAACCTTTTCATAAACTTTGTATTGCTCATTCTTAGAACAGCTTCCGGTTCGAAACCAAGCATTCTGCAATAGTTTACTATGCTGAATAGAATATCTCCGAACTCTTTTTTCTGAGCGCCTTTATCCTCGTTTTCCATTGCAGCTTCAAATTCTTTGAATTCTTCAAATATCTTGCTTTTAGCCCCGGCTGTATCAGGCCAGTCAAAACCAACCTCTGATGCTCTCTGCTGTATTCTCCAGGCTGTCTGAAGAGCAGGCATGCCTGATGGAATAGAATTGAAAAAACCTTCTTCCTTCTTCTCTGATGCCTTAATTGCCTCCCACTGTTTTTCGACCTCTTCGGGAGAAAGATAATCTTTGTTCTCACTAAATACATGAGGATGTCTTCGAACAAGTTTCATGGAAATACCCTTCACAACATCCTCCAGAGAGAACTTCCCGCCTTCCTCACAAATCATCGCAGACATAATTACATGCAGCAGCAGGTCTCCAAGTTCTACTCTAAGAAGATCCATGTCATTCTTTTCAATTGCGTCAGCAACCTCATATGCTTCTTCAAGCATGTAGGGACAGAGAGATTCCACTGTCTGTTTTCGATCCCAGTTGCACCCCTCAGGGCTCCTTAGCATCCTGACGATATCAATGAGTTCGGCTATCGCATTCATGCAATTATCAGCCATGAATTGCTCCCTCACCGAAAGCCTCTCCGGCTTCCATGAACAGTTCAGTGAGAGTAGGATGAGGATGAATCATCAACCCGAGAGATGACGCGCTAACGCCAAGGTTAACGGCAATAACCGCTTCACCAACAAGACTGCTGGCATCAGCTCCCACAATCTGGATGCCTACTACAGTATCATCGGATTCACGGGCAATTACCTTTATGAAACCACCTGTTTCGTTCATACTGACAGCCTTGCCATTAGCTATGTATTTGGAAATCCTGGTCTTCACAGAAATTCCTCTTCTTTCCCATTCTTCCTGGGGGGGTCCTACAATGGCGATCTCCGGATTTGTGAAAATACAACCAGGCATCATGTCGGGATTAACAGTACGTTCTCCTTTCCCAAAAAGGTGTTCGACCGCTGTCAAACCTTGAGCAGCTCCCGCATGAGCAAGTTGCCATTTACCCGTAGCATCCCCCGCTGCGTACACTCCTGGAATATTTGTCATCTGTTTATCATCCGTTACAATTCCGGATGAAGTGAATTCGATTCCCGTATCGAAAAGCCCAAGTCCTTCAAGCTTTGGTTTTCTCCCGATGGATACCAGAAGACGTTCCGCTGATATCTCAGTGCTATCCGAGAGAGTAGCAGTTATTCTGTTTTCTTCCACTTCAATCCCCTCGACGGGATTTCCTGTCAGTATCTTCACTCCTGAGCGCTGGAGGGATTTAAATACGACCTGTGTCACATCTTCATCAATACCCGGCAGAATGGAGGGCAGCATTTCAACAATCGAAATCTTTACACCAAGACTGGAAAATATAGAAGCAAACTCACAGCCGATTACACCTCCCCCGACGATTATCAGACTCTCCGGAAGTGAATCCCAGGCAAGAACATCCCGGCTCGTTTGAACTCCATCTAACGCAAAAGGACCTGGTTGAATCGGAAGTGATCCGGGAGAGAGCAGAATGCTGAAAGTCCTGAGAAGAGTATTTCCTGCAAGAACCTCATTCGGACCTTTGATGGTTCCATGCTCTCTGATGATATCAATCCCCAGATTGCTGAAATGCGCTTCAATTCCTTTTCTAAGTCGCTTTACTACGAGATCTTTCCTCCGGGCAAGTTTATCCCATGAGAATGAAAGCTCCCCCTCAAGTCCATACCGCTTTGCTGAAGCTGCATGACGAAGTAAAGATGTACTCGCTACAAGAGTCTTCGTGGGTATGCACCCCCTGTTAAGGCATGTTCCACCAAGATCTTCTTCTTCAACAACCGCTACTCGCCTTCCAAACTGTGCTGCCCTGATTGCGGGGATATAACCCGCGGGTCCTCCTCCGATAATTACAAGATCGTATGTGCTCATAGGATTTCCTTCTTAATGTTGACAATGTCTGATGTGACGATTCATCGAACTGGAAATATGATAAGGCATATTCTCGGGAAAGGGTAGGCTGAACATGTGCATTATTTTGATTCTGAGTCTGTTCTCTCAATCCATTAATATCGATGAACTGTCTGCACAGCTTCATCTTGATACAGGCAATGCTTACCTCAGTCAGGGGTTGCTGGGACAAGCTGAAGAGGAATTCCTTCATGCACTGGAGCTCAGTGAAGACTGCTATTCAGCTCTTCTTGGTCTTGGCAAGGTTCATCTCGTAAGATCCTCATGGAACAGATCAGAAGAATATTACAGGCAGTACATTGAAGCCTGCCCTGAGGATTACCGCGGGTATTATGAACTTTCAAACCTATTACTCATTATCAACACTCCCGAACGCGCATTGATTATGGCTGACAGTGCATTTCTCAGGGCGCCAACCAATCCTGAGATATGGCTGCTCAGCGGAAAGACAGAACTCGCTGCCGGAGACACAGCATCTGCGGAAATGTGGTTCATTAAGAATCTGCAGACTCCGGGGTCAATAGGAATAGAATCACTTATCCTACTGGCATCTGTCTATAGATGCACTTCACGCGGAGCTGAAGCACGAGAGCTTCTTCTCCCGTTAGCAGGTTCAGGATATGCTCCAGCCTACTGGGGTCTGGTTCAGGTATATCTGATCTGGGATGATTACATGCGAGCAGTAGATGCAATAAATAATTATCTGCTCCTGTCACCAGATGGGCCGTACGCTGATTCAGCATTTCTGGTCCTTGAAGAACTGGGGGAATCCGGAGCCTATATGCACTGACAGATGAATATCATGTAAATGTATGTATTGTATACGTGTAATACGTCTCTGACAGGAAAGGAACAGTAATGGAAAACAAAGGCTTCTTCGGTTCTCTGTTCGATTTCTCTTTCGAGAGTTTCGTTTTTCCGAAAGTAATAAGCTTTATCTACGCTGTTATTGTTGTGCTTCTGGGAATCGGCTATCTGGGTTTAATCGTTTTCGCCTTTACCCAGGGATCAACAGCAGTTGTGGGTGCTATCATTCTGGGTCCTGTTGTCCTGATCCTTTATCTGATCATGATTCGCGCCTGGATGGAAGTAGCCATTGTCATGTTCAGAATCTACGATAATACAGACAAGATTGTGGAGATGAAGAAGCAGGATCACTGATCCCCTGAAGTCTTCTGCACCTGTTTGTTGCTACCCCACCAGATCAAGGCTGCCACAAACGCCAGAGCTTCACCAAGTGTGATCCATAATCTGGCTGCAATCGATACAAGTGATGCCTGTCCGGGCTCTCCGGACGTGACAACAATTCCGATAAGCCAGACCAGAGATATTTCCCGGATACCAAGCCCTCCGGGGGAAAACACCGCAAGAAATCCTATCCCGACAGCGGTGGGCAGGAGAAAGGCTCCTGGGAAAAAGGGCAGATCCATTCCAAAACTTCTTGCCAGGAAAACAAATGCAATCCCCTGGAGCAGGAAGACAAGCAGATAGACAGGCAGAAGTTTCAGAACGCTGGCAAATCCCGGGTCCTGTATGTCAATATCCTTTCCGGTAACAGAACTGATAATTTTCAGCAATTTTCTGAATGCGCCGGGATGCGCTGTGAATAGAACCACGCCCGCTACAGCCAGAACAATCAGAACACTGAGTGTTGTTCCCATCCCGATCTTACCCGCAGCGAGTGGAATAACAGGAAGAGATACAAGGAGACAGCCTGCAATAATGAAAAGGCTCTCAAGAATAAGTGCATGGCCCGTCCTGGCGGCGGATATACCTATTTTCTTAGACAGTCCAATCTTTCCCACTGCACCCCAGACCTTTCCTGGAATGTATTTCCCTACCTGAGCAAGGAAATGGATATTGAAAGCCTGTCTGAATGAGATTCTGGCTCCAGCTACACCGCAGACAAGCATCCATGACCAGGCTGCAGCCAGCAGATGCAGTACCATCAACAGAAATGAAAGGATGAACAGGACCGGATTGAAGGAGAGAAGATTCTCAAATCCTCCAGCTTCAGCGGCTCCTTTAAGGAAAGAATCTACAAGGTAATAGAGAGCAGCAGCCGTAAGGATAAGCCCGATAATATTAAAGATGATTTTCTTCACTGACCTCTCCTTCTTCCACTCAGATAAAGCAATCCTGAACCGGCCACCAGTAAAATAGCGATTGTCGGAATAAGAACAGGGGCAGCGGTACGAGCCGCCTCTGATATATTACAATCGCACACGAACAGCATCGCCATGAACAATCTGTCCTGTGGGCTTAGTTCATCAGCAGGTATTCTCCGCATAATCTCTAATGCTGGTTTATCTCTTCTTAGAGCATGCAGTGTTTCTGCAAGCTCTACTGCTACTGCCCAATCCGTAGAATCAGTCTGATAGCTGCATTCAAGCGTACGGAGATTCTCAAGATGAATCCTGTCATCAGAATTCATCCCGTCCTTTTGAATGAATATCAGAAGAAATGGAATAATCAAGCGTGTCATTAACTCTTCAGTCAAGTATGCTCAATTTGGCTCCCGATTTCTTGCTGGACGCCTTGCTGTTGCGAGAGAAGACACTTGATTCGAAATGCGGAAGACATGCGGTATCCAACAGCATTTCAAGGAGATCATCGGAAGAAACATCGGGCTGCAGAAAAATATCAATCAATCTCTCCTTGAAAATATCAAGCCTTTCGTCCTCCGGACTGGAGGAATCCTCAATCCAGCGTTTGGGATACTCAAGCATGGCCAGCATTCTTCTTGCGGTTAGATCCTGCTTCATGGTCGAATCCCAGAAAGATTTTGCCTCCTTCGTGGTAATCAGCTCAAGAAGCTGACTCGAAAGCGTACTCTTTGATATCAGATTACTTGAGTAAAGATTATGCAGACTTTCTAATCTACTCTGAAGATTATTTTTCAGTTTATCCGGATCAATTCCCGCAGCCATGTTCAACCCCACTCTTTTTCCTGAAATTCTCCTAATAAGGTGGTGCGTCCAGTCGAGAAAAACTTCGGAGCTTATTAGTTCTCTTCAGCTTGCCAATGACAGAATTATACCCCCTCAGAGCCCCACCGAGAACATTTACAGAACCGTCGGAACCTTTAATAACATTTCTCACAACACAGTTATTGTAAAGCCAGTGCATGATACTATCATGATGCTGTTCAAGAACAAGCTCAAACCAATCCAGTGATTGATCTCTATGATTGACAATACTCTGAAGGAGATCATCAAATCCTTCATTTTCAAATGCAGATACCGCTACTCCTGTTCTGGGTTTTCTGTAGTCATCTACTGCATCGCATTTTGTCCAAACAGTCAATCTCGGTACCGAAGCATTAACTCCAATTCTATCAAGAGTTTTCCTGACCGTTTCAAAATGTCTGATTCTGAAATCGCTGGACCTGTCAATTGCTACAAGCAGCAGATCAGCTTTTCTTGCCACATCCAGCGTTGTATGAAAACTGGCTACAAGAGTTTCAGGAAGCCTTTCAATGAAACCAACAGTGTCAGAGATAAGTACTTCTGAGCCATCGGGTAATTTAAGTCGTCTGGATGTAGTATCGAGAGTAGCGAAAGGTCTGTCTGCAACATATACACCTGAATCGCATAGTGTATTGAGCAGCGTACTCTTTCCAGCGTTCGTATAACCGACAATGGTGATATTGAACATCTTCCGTCGTCTTGCCGAGACGACTTGCCATCGGGATTCTACTTCTGAAATCTTCTCTTCCAGTAAGGATATTCTGGATCTGGCTCTTCTACGATCTATCTCCAGCTGTGTTTCTCCCGGACCTCTGGTTCCGATTCCTGCTCCAAGTCTGGAGAAATGGTGCCACATGCCTGTAAGTCTTGGAAGGGCATACTTCAGCTGAGCAAGTTCGATCTGAAGCTTTGCTTCCTTTGAACGAGCCTGTCCGGCAAAAATGGCGAGAATCAGTTCAGTGCGATCAATAACCTTGCAATTGGTTGTCTCCTCAAGTCGAGATACTTGACCTGGAGTGAGATTGTGATCGAATACAATGGTGGAGATGCCTTCACGCTCAGATACTTCTTTAATTTCTGCGGTTTTGCCTTTACCAAAGAACAGTTTTGGGTCGGGAGAATCCCTCTTCTGTGATATCTCCACTACAACTGTACCGCCCGCGGAATTGATCAGAGAGAGCATTTCCTGAGGAGGACCGATCTCTTTGGACTCGCTACCTGTATACAAACGAGCTAGAAGAACCCTTTCAAGGTTGTTTCTATGCATGCTTACTGATATTACTCTGTGTTGAGATAAGGTTACTTATTCTTCCCGGCTGCTTTTCCGCCTGATTTCAGCTTAGCGGTTTTCTGTGGCTTTCCACAGGACCGCAATGCTTTTGGCTGTGGTGGTTTCTGTGGCTTTCCACAGGACCGCAATGCTTTTGGCTGTGGTGGTTTCTGTGGCTTTCCACAGGACCGCAATGCTTTTGGCTGTGGTGGTTTCTGTG
>DAOWJX010000023.1 GCA_030640155.1 Candidatus Aegiribacteria sp.
AATTATAAGATCTCAGGAGCATATTGAAACTTTATGGCGAGACAGTTTCAGATCTCCGGGTGATGACCGATTCAGGGAAATCGAACAGCAGTTGTTCGAAAAGATAAATCATCATTCGAGTCGGAAATGGTGGACAGTTATCCCCATTGCTGCCAGCATAGTTGCTGTTCTCCTGGGAGTAAGATTCATTCTTTCCGAGAAACCGCCCATAGATATTCCTCCCGGCTACTCCATGTACGAATCAGTCGAGCGCCAGGACAATGCAGAACAGATGGAAGATTCATATTTTCAGGATACTTCTGAGGCTGAATCCGGTATTGATCTGGTAATGTCTGAAACCCAGTTGGAAACTCAACCGATTCAACCCTCTGATATATCCGTGGAAACCGATACTCATTCAAGAATGATAAATATTGGATACGGATATGATACAGATAGAGAGATATCCGGAGCAGCTTCAGGCAGTGATGCGGAAATGCAGGCGGGTGCTTCCGGAACCGCTCAGGGAGGAGAGGGGTTGCTTGGAGCATTTGCATCCGGTGACGAGATAGAGGAATCCCTCGATATCTCTGTGAGAGGTTCTGGTGGAAGCATTCCTGAGGATCATTGTTTTGAAGAAGGATCTCTTGAAGAAACTGAAGAAAGCATGTTTTATAATAATCGAATCCCTGACGATGAATTGATTTCTTCACCGGAATCTGCCTGCGGCGAGCTTCATCAGGAAGAATCAGAAGGAGAAACTACGCTGTCTCTGGATATGGATACAACGGGACTCGCAACGGTGTCTTCAGTATCCGCTTTATCCATAGAAGACGGAACTGAGGAGATAATCGGAATTCAGACCAGTAACGGCATTATACCGGTTGATGAAGCCTCAGTTCTGTGGCGGGATTCAGCGAAGCTTCTCAGTGTTGAGCTTTTCTTCGATATTAACGGTGAACCGGATAGTACGACAGCATTGCTTCTTGATTCGCTCGTTCCCGAGTGGTATTTGTATATTCCATTTATATTCAGAGATACAACGCTGATAATTCAACGGGATAATATATGCGAATACTTTGTAAATGTTAACAGTACACCTGCTTGCGAGAATGAGTAAGGAGAAACAGAATGCGCTTTCACAAATCAGTCATTCTAGTGATTGTTTTATTTATGACGGGAATCGGTTCAGCCACACTTCCCAGAATTGGTGTTGTTTCTATCGATTCCGATGATTTTGCTCCAGACAATCTTATTCTTGAAGCAGTAAGAGTAGAACTTATCAGAAGCAGGCGTTTCGTAGTTGTTGATCTTGATTCAATTGCCTACCTTAACGTATCACCTGATTTGCTGATCAACCGCCTGCAGACCATCGCCTCAGATGAGAATCTTGACATATTTCTTGCATTGGAAATGCCTGCCGCGGAAGAATATGACCGAACAGTATTCCGGAATGATTCAATCATTACATACAAATCGGTAACTGTCGACGTACTGGGAAGATTTTACACTTCTACGGGAACTTTAATTGGAACCATAAGGAATACTGTTTCCAGGGAAGAGATGCTTCCATTTGCGCCTGACCACTATCGACTTGCCTTAACCTGTGCAGAACAGCTGGCAGCCAGATCTATTCTCGAACTATTTCCGCTTGAAGTAACTTTCACTGCTTCAGACAGTCAGGTTTTCAACATTCCGATCGGCAGAGAACAGGGAATCAGCAATGGCATGATCATGGCGGCAGTTGCCGCTTCTTCAGGAATTCCGGGTGAGATATCCGAGTATGAATCTCTCAGAAGCAGAGGACTGCTTCAGATATCCGATGTTGGGAATACACAATCCAGCGCAAGGCTCCTTTCCGGATATCTTGTGAATGGGGGAACGGTTACCGCGATTGAGCAGTCAGCCCCGGCAATATTGTTTATGGAATACAATCTGCTTTCCATGCAGGTTGAATATGGTGAGGGTCTTGAGGGAACGGACTCTGACTGGAGCAACAACATAAGACTTGGCGTGGAAACAGGGAAATGGGGACTGTCATTCGGAGGCGGATTGAGAGCTGGAGGTTTGGAGCATTCATCCAGCCTGGGCATCGATCTTTTTGCCGGAACAAGGATTCCTCTGTCAAGCCCTTCGCTGGGTTTGAGATTGTCAGGAGGGGGTGAGGTTATATTCCTTATGCAGGATGTCAGGTCGGATACCCTTGCTTCAAGCTCAAGCGCGATCTGCGTTGCTGCAATCGCTGACGCCAGTCTGGAGTATCTTTTCTCCGGACACCTTGGAGTTCAGTTTGGCATCTCCGGAGTACTCGGAACAGCAGCCGATAGCTGGACGGTACAGGAGTATAACGGGAGAGTAAGAGACGCAAATCCTGATGAGATATATTACACAAGGATGGAATATGGCCCATTCAGCATTCATGCCGGTTTGATCTATATGATTTTTTAACCCGTTTTTACGGGCACTAGCCCGTAAAATCCGCCAACTTTCGTTTCGAAGCGTCGCAGAGAGTTGTGTATATGAGGCATGCTAGTACATAAACCGGAGGCGTACTTTGACAGTACGTCGAGGATATATGTGCGAGCATAACGAAATAGACACTGCTTTATGCGTCGCTGCAGTAGAAAGTTGGTGAATTTTGCGGGCTACTAGTGCTTCCAGGGCCGCTCGGCCATTCCTCGTTCCCATATGACTTCAAGAGCAGACCATGTAGCGATAGCGAAGATGACTCCACCTATTATTCCGGAGAAGATTGTTCCGTGTACAATGCCCAGAGCCAGTGCTCCGCCGGCAATAGCAGCTGTAAAGAGAATGAGTATTGTTGCTGCAAGTGATGAGGGACCCCACTTCGATATGACTCTTACTCTGGCGAGATGAATTCCCCATACACAGAGAGGGTATCCGGTCGCACCGAAAACCGCAGCTGGAATATTCCTGAGCAGCAGAATACTGAGAGTCCATAGTAGAATCAGTGGAAGATAAACGAGAACAGCATTTCTTGAGAGAGGTGAAATCCATTTCATCTGTTCCGGTATTTCACAAAGCGCTGTCCAGATGAGGAGTCCGGAAGCAAACCCGAGAACCAGTGATGATTCGCTATGGCGGATGAAACAACTGAAAACAGTCCCGGTTACGCCAAGTGTAAGTAATGCTATTACGAAAACCTTCGGACCTATCTGCCCTGATTCAGTGATCTTAACGTACAATCTGGTCCCAAGAAGCTGAAGGAAAATAAATAGTAGAAAAGCAGCGATACCGAAAAAACCTGTTACAGCATAGTCCCTGAGGGTCACATCGACTATCTCAACCATCTCGCCAGTCAGAAAAGATAGAATACTCATGTTTTTTCCTTTCGCTCGCGCAAATGTGTTCAATTAGAAAGCTTTCGTCAATCGTCAACTTCACATTTCGATAAATGATATTTGCGTTGATCGGGTTGCTTGGTCATATATTCAGCAGTACAATGATTGTTCCTGGATTAACTGATGAATATAAGGTGCGGATATTTAAGAGGTTTCAATGAAAACTGTTCCGTTTCTCCTGTCAATGTTCTTCATGTTATTATCATTATACTGTGTCGGGACTGGTCAGGAACCGAAAGTCGATAGTACAGGAGATCGGGTTTCTCTGTATACCGGTAAGGGCGTTTCATTCAATCTTGATCTTCATTCGGAAGTATTCGAGGATTCACTGTTTTATTCAGGTGACCTGGTGGTCGGGATTGTAATTAAAACCGATGAATCTGAAACAGTTCTGACTTCGATGCTCGTTCCGGGATGTGGCTCCACGACAGAAGACAGATTGAATTATCTTGAAGACGGAGGACTCTCAAAACCAACAACGGTTGAAATCCCTCCTCTTGGTGAAACCGCAGGATTTGTTACGGTGTTATACACAACTGAGGATTCCAGTGTTGTAGAGAGAGTATGGAACAGAGGGGCCGGGGAACTCGCGGTACTTCAGGCGAAAACAAGGGGATTTTCTCCCAATCTGCTTCTCTCTTCAGTCAGCGGGGTTTTCAGGACCGCTGAAATGGTTAACTCCGCAAATAACATATTGCGATCCGTTTATCTCTCTGATCGAAATCGGACCATGATTGTGGAAGAAGTCAATTCAGACGTAACAGTTCCACCTGATGTTTATCACCGCATTGTTCTTTCAGTCAATCCGGCACACAGAGAAATTACTGTGGTCGACACATTGAGGATTGATTTCAGCCCCACTCAGTCCGATAGCCAGTTAACTCTGTTTCTTCCGAACAGCGGAACCGATTCAAACTTTGAGGCTCTGAGCGGAAACTTTGAATACAGCGGAGATTCAGTGTGCTGCGTTGCAGATTCCTCAAGAATATTCACAGGTCTATTCTCCGGAAATTGGAATGGATTCATTTCCGGTTCTACAGACCGGATCTTAAGCAGCGGATTGCAGATCAACCCCTCGACTTCCTTTCAGTGTGGCATGTGGTTCTATCCTGGAAACGATATACCGGCTTCGTACAGTCTGGACATTTCAGTTCCGGATATGGGGTACAGGATCTATGCCCCCCTTCAGGAATTATCTAGAGTGGTGTCCGATTCACTTCTGATCGTATCCTATTCCTCCCCCGAAGGCGGCGTAAGAGGTCCTCTTGCCTGGGCGACAGGAGGATTCTCTGAAATGGATATTGCCGGATGGAGAAGTAAGTATTTATGCCATGATTCCGATTCTATTGCGCTGGAAATGAGTTATCTGGCGGATGATCTTGCATCTGTCTTCTGGAACAACATGGGCTTCTCCGGCGCCAGACTGGATTTCGTAATCGTTCGGAGCCTTGACGTTCCTGTTTTTCTGACTGGTCCGGGATGCGTTTTCCTTTCCTCTGACATGCTTGCGTCAGTTCAGGGGTACGAATCATGGTCCGATTCACTTGTTTCAGGAATTCCAGTTCCGGCTGCAGCAATTGTATTTGAGACGGCAAAAGCTTTCCTCGCCGGCAGTACTTATCTTACAGAATGTCTCCGGGACGCTTTCGCGGCGTGGTCAGTCTATAAATTCGTAACTGCGGAGGATAATGCGGATTCAGCTGAACTGCTTGAAGCCTATCGAAAATACTACCTCTATACATCAGAGATAACCGGTGGCACGGAATACGCGATAGCTGATCCCGGATTACATGATTCTCCGCTTTATGATCCTGTGATACTTGGTAAAGCCCCGATCGTTATTGAATTCCTTACGAGAGAGATCCCGGCGTTCAAAAGAGGAATACCAAGAGCGCTTGAGAATCTCAGGCACTCCGGTGATTCATTCGGCAGATTGTTTTCCGCGATGGGAATCCGGGAGAGCGGGGAGTTCGGAGAGTTGTTCTTCCAATGGCTTTACAGTCCGGGTATTCCTCAGATTGAAGTCATCTGGGCTGATTCATCGGAATATCTGCATATCTGGATAGAACAGTATCAGCCGGGGCAGAATTTCCCGCTTGGATCGATAACCGACGATGTTCTTATCATTTCCGAAGAGAATTCCGAGGTGATTGAACTCACGAGGGGTTCAACAGAGGGTTTCTTCTCCGGTAGAATACCGGATATGATCCAGGATGTTCAAGCGATCAATATTGATCCTGACCGGATTCTCCCCGCTGATATAATCTACAGGCATCTTCATGGCAGCCTTGATTGATAATCACAATAAAGCCGAACATATATCTACTGAAGGACATTAAGTGAGAAT
>DAOWJX010000010.1 GCA_030640155.1 Candidatus Aegiribacteria sp.
AATAATGATGAAAAAGGGAATCCGGCATTTGCCGTTTCCCTGAAGCCTTTCAATAATGATATCCTCCCTTTGAAATATCCACCGGGGAAAAGTATTCGTCAAACAGCAAACTACCAGATCGAGTAGAATTTGCTTATCTTTCGCTTTCCTGCAGACAGCACTTTTTATTTAATACAGAAGTGTTTTATGAGAATTCTGTTTACTGAATGACTGCCCTGTTTCACGGAGGACATACTGGATGAGTTCCAGAATCGGCATCGATATGGGATCTGTAAGCGTTAAAGTTGTACAGATGGATGGAAACAGCATTTCCAGAACAGTGTACAGGCGCCACCACGGCAATCCAGTTGACACTCTTGTTGCTATTCTATCTGATTATAACGGGTGGGAGGGAATCCCAACTGCATTTACCGGCAGCTGTTCCAGAACAGCTGCAGAAATAGCTGGAAGCAAACCAGTAAATGAAGTTGTTGCTCTCGCCGGAGCGATACCTCAATTCTGTCCTGAGGTTTATTCGGTTATCGAGATTGGTGGACAGGATTCCAAACTTCTTCTGTTCAGAAAAACAACAGAAGGAATTGTTTTCGATGATTTTTCAATGAATTCCGTCTGTGCCGCCGGCACAGGATCATTTCTTGACCAGCAGGCATCAAGGCTCGGACTGAAACCCGAAGAACTCGGGGAACTTGCCCTCCAGTGCAACAATCCCCCGAGAATTGCCGGCAGATGCAGTGTTTTCGCGAAAACCGACATGATTCATTTACAGCAGATAGGAACACCTGTAACACATATTGTCGCAGGGCTTTGCTTTGCAGTTGCCCGGAATTTCAAAAGCTCTATAGCTTCCGGAAGGGATTTCCGCCCGCCTGTCGCATTTGTGGGAGGAGTTGCAGCCAACCCGGGTATGGTTAAAGCATTCCGGGAAGTACTTGGTCATGAGTATTCTGATCTTATTATACCCGAACATTTCAGGTGTCTTGTAGCTGCTGGAGCCGCAATTGTATCCCATGACCGTGATCTTCAGGTTCTTAAAAACAACTACATAGACCGTTTGCTGGATTCATCTGGAAGAAAATTGACGGGAAAATCACTTGAACCTCTCAAACAATTTTGCATTCGGCATCCTGATGGGGCAACAGCTCCCGTCACCACCGATGAGGCTGTCTATATAGGAATTGATGTAGGCTCAATCAGCACGAATCTTGTAGCTATTGGAGCCCATTCTAGAGAACTTCACGCATCTGAGTATCTCATGACAGCTGGAAAACCCCTTGAAGCTGTGAAAGAAGGGCTTTCCAGACTGTCTCATACACTTGGCGCGGAGCGGGAAATTCTCGGCCTCGGAACAACCGGTTCAGGCAGATATATGATCGGGGATTTCACAGGAGCGGATATTGTCAGGAATGAAATTACAGCTCAGGCAAGAGCTGCTGTTGAGATAGACCCTGAAGTAGACACTATTTTCGAGATCGGTGGACAGGATTCCAAATACATTTCTCTTGAGAATGGAAGAGTTGTCGATTTCGAGATGAACAAGGTGTGTGCTGCCGGAACAGGCTCATTTCTTGAAGAACAGGCTGAGAAGCTGGGGCTCAGCATAATGGATTTTGGTCCCTGTGCCATTAATGCCCCGGAGCCATGCAGTCTAGGTGAAAGATGCACAGTATTCATGGAGAGCGATGTCTTTTCTCATCAGGCGGATGGCGCCTCAGTTGAGAATCTTGTCTCCGGCCTCTCATATTCAATTGTTAAGAATTATCTGCACAGAGTTGTAGGCGAGAAGAAGATTGGTAAATATATTTTCTTTCAGGGCGGAACAGCATTCAATAAAGGTGTTGCGGCTGCATTCAACGCGATTCTCACAGACAGCAACATCACAATACCCTCCAATCATCATGTAACCGGAGCAATTGGAGTTGCTCTGCTTGCAATGGAGGAAAAAGCTCCGGGACCATCCTCATTCAAGGGATTCCGACTCGCTTCCGAAAAGTACAGACAGGATTCATTCATCTGTAAAAGCTGTTCCAATAATTGTGAAATCCACCGTGTAGCTCTACAGGATGGAAGAAAGCTCTATTACGGAGGAAGATGCGAAAAGTATGAAACAGGAAAATCTTCCAGAAAAGCGGAGACCGAAGGGCAGAACCTGTTTTTTTACAGGGAAAAACTCCTACTGGGTGATTTCAATGAAGAACTATCAGGGAATAAACCAAAGATGGGAATCCCAAGAGCACTTTGGTTCTGGGAATTTTTTCCCTTTTTCAGAACTTTCTTTGAAGAATGCGGATTTGATGTTGTTCTCTCGGGAACGTCCACAAGTGATCTGATCCACTCCGGTGTTGAAAGCGTAGCAGCAGAGACCTGCTTTCCAGTGAAACTCGCACACGGACATGTTCTCGATCTGCTTGAAAAGGATGTGGATTACATCTTCCTTCCTTCAATTCTAAGATCATTCCCGCAGGGTAATTTTTCTGAATCGTACAATTGCCCTTACATCGAAGGATCGCCGCATATCATCGATTCCAGCCTCGGACTCTCAACGGAGGAAAATGTTACAACACTTACTCCCGTACTTGATTTCTCTTTATCCGGCAAAGACTGGATGAACGGTCTTCTCGAAATGGCCGAAGGATTGAACATCAATAGGAAAACCGCAGTAAAAGCATGTACGAATGCAAGGAACAACCAAACTGCTTTTGCGGATTCCTTATTGAAACTAGGCCGAGAAACTCTCGCAAATGTGGAAGAGAACCAACCGGTATTTGTCATAATAAGCAGACCGTACAACGGTTCGGATCCTGCCGTTAATGTTGAACTTCCCGGTAAACTGGCAAAAATGGGAGCTATCGTCATACCCACTGACTGTCTCGAACTTCCAATGGAGCGAATTGCTGAAATGCACCCCAATATGTACTGGCAATATGGTCAGCGAATCATTGCAGCGGCACTTGAAATAAGAGAGAACAGGATGCTTAATGGTGTTTACATCACTAACTTCGGTTGCGGTCCTGATTCCTTCATTCAACACGAGGTAGCAAGGATAATGGGTGAAAAACCTATGCTTACGATCGAAATCGATGAACATGCTGCCGATGCCGGCGTCATTACCCGTTGCGAAGCGTTCATGGACGCTATTGAAGGCAGAAGACAGAATGGAACATCCTCATTCCAGGAGATGCTTGGTAACAGGAATATGGAAATCAAAGACAGACAGGTATGGATCCCCTGGCTGGGTGAAGCTACAGGAATTGCTGTTGCGGCAGCCCGGAAACATGGCGTTGATGCCGTTCCTATCCCGCCAACCACGAAGGAATCTGTTGCTCTGGGTCGTTCGGTGACCACCGGGAAAGAATGCTATCCAGCGATAATCACGATAGGAAACATGCTGTCGATTCTAAAGGAGAATAACCCATCCGATACAGCCTTTTTCATGGGAACAGCCTCCGGACCCTGCCGCTTCGGGCAGTACTGCAGTTATCACAGGATACTCCTCGATCGTCATGGATTTGAAGATGTACCGATAATCACGGCCACTTCCAGTGATTCGTACACAAGCGTAAAGGAACTCTCGTCACTCGCATTCCAGATTGATATGCTCAAAGCAGCTATAGCCGGAGATGTTCTGAAGAGCGCCCTGTATCGTATACGACCATATGAAATCGAGAGCGGTAGATCGGATGAGGTATTGAAAACATCGCTCAATGCAGCCGCGGTAGCGATGAAAAAAGGGAGATCATTAATCCCTGTGCTTGCCGAATCAGCTGAAGAATTCCTGAAAATACCAAGAAAAGATGTTCCAAAACCTCTTGTACTGATGTTCGGTGAAATTTATGTACGGAATGACTCATTTGCTCACTCTTTTACAGACCTGCGGATAGAGTCGCTGGGAGGAGAAGTCCTGAATACACCTCTCATGGAATGGTTTGAGTTCGTCAACTACTCCTTCATACAGAAATCGAAGAATCGAAAAAGGATTGCTGATCTTGTCAGGGGATACTCAAGAATGAAACTTATGTCGAAACTTCGAAAACAGATGGAAGCTCCTTTCGCTTTCCTTCTTGCAGATCGTCCTGAACCTGAACCTTTCGAGATTCTGAATACCGCGAAGCCCTACATGGAAGAAAACGTTGGAGGTGAAGCTATTCTCTGCGTCGGAGCTCCTCTATCTCTCGCTGAAAGAGGCATAATAGATGGTGCCGTGAATATATTCCCCTTCACCTGCCTTCCTGGAACGATTGTAACTGCTATCAGCAAAAGGATTCGTAAGGAACATCGGAATCTTCCATGGCTCAATTTAGCTTTTGACGGTCAGGAAGACACTGATAATGAAGCAAGACTTGAAGCGTTCATGTATCAGGTCATGCAGACCTTTATGGAGAAATCCAGGAAAAAGACTGATCTTCTATTGAGAACAATGAAGTAATTCAATTTGAAAGTGCAGGAAATAATGAATACCGATAATACCGTTGCTGATTTACTGTCGTTTCTTGATAAGAGTCCTACAGCTTCCTGGGCTGTATCCGGGATTGCATCTAAACTGGAGGAGAATGGCTTCAGGAGACTCCATGAGAAGGATATGTGGAACCTTTCAATAAACGAGAAATTCTATATTGTTCGCTCGTCCTCTGCTATCATGGCAGGAGTCTCGGGTTCTCAACCCTGCGGAGAAGCAGGTTGCAGAATAATAGGAGCCCATACTGATTCCCCCGGCTTCAGAGTCAAACCAGAAGCTCAACGTTCGAAAGACGGTATGATTACTCTGGGGGTGGAGGTATATGGAAGTCCAATACTTGCTACATGGTTTGATCGTGACCTCTCCATTGCCGGTACCCTTGTCTTCCAGGAAGAGAATCTTCTCAAACGCAGACTGTTCATGTTGCGGAAACCTGTTTGCAGGATTGCTTCTCCGGCAATTCATCTTGAACGCAATGTTAATAAAGATGGATTCAAGGTTAATCCAGAGGAGAATACTCCACTGCTTCTGTCCACTTCAGGCTCAGGTTTTCAGGATCTGCTTGCTCTTGCATGTGAATCAGCCGGTCTCCGAGAAGAAGATGTCTCCGGATGGTCTATGGAAGTCTGGGATCCTCAGCCTGCGGTCACGGGGGGTATCAATGATGATTTTATCTTTTCCGGCAGACTGGATAATCTGACCATGTGTCATGCCGCGGTGGAAGCCATCCTGAGAACAGAGGAAACACCCCATATGCGGATGATCAGTCTCTTCAACAGTGAAGAAGTGGGTTCCAAAACCCTGAACGGGGCCAATTCATCTTTTCTCGATTCAGTGATCGAGAGATTATCGGAGAGCAGGGAAGAGTACTTCAGATGTCTTTCAAACAGCATACAGGTATCGGCTGATGGAGCCCATGGAGTACATCCCAATTATCCGGGAAAGCATGATTCCGAATGCCGGCCAGTACTTAACGGCGGACCGGTTATCAAAGTGAACGCCAGTAACAGGTACTCATCCTCTGACATATCGAAAGCTTACTTCTCAGCGTGCGCAAGCGCAGCAGGTGTGAATGTTCAGTACTTTGTGAACAGGAATGATATACTCTGTGGAACCACTATCGGACCAATAACATCAACCAGAACAGGTATTAATAGCGTGGATGTCGGCAGCGCAATGCTGTCGATGCATTCAGTCCGGGAAATGACAGGCGCATCTGATCAGGAAGATATGATCAAGGCTTTTGTTGAACATATGATAGGTTCGGTCAGTATCTCAGACTAACCCTGGTTAGTTGCCGAACTCAACAAGGCAGATTGTGTTCCTGTCAGGATCCTGGCAATAAAGGTAAATGTTCCCGAAAGCATGTATTTTGTCATGCATTATTCTTCCGCCAGCTTTAAGAATTCGATCTGCTGTTTCTGCAATTGAAGAAACAGATATTGCTATCGAAAGATGCTTATCAAGGGGTGAGTCTTCGCTTCTGTAAACAGTGCAATTAACTCCAAATCCCTTGCCTGAATCCATTTTCCAGCCATCCGGTGGATCAGGGAATTTCTCAATTCTCCAGTTGAACGCTTCCCCATAGAATTCCGCAATCTCTTCAGGATTATCTGATGTGATCTTTACATGGATTATTCTGTTCATTTCTTCCACAGTCCTTCCGCAGTGGTACTTATCTTCGCATTTTCATTCATAAGTAGAATAACTATTGAACAATATTCGAGTCAAGTTAAATGAATTTGTTAGAATGGTACTTAATAAGAGAAAGATTTAGAAATCCATACTTCTGAACTTCCAGTAACCCAATCCCAGTAATACAATGCTCCAGCATACAGCGTAGATGAGGTGAACAGGGGGAACGTTCGCAGTTACTCCAAAAAACGCAAGATTCTCGGTAATTGTTGCATCCTTTGGAATCAGTCCGTATATGACCCCTCTGTAACCTCTGTCTGCGGGGAAGACATACATGATAACTCTGGTGACTGTCACAAGAGCGTCTGGCGCATCTCCAGGGAACATCTGCATCATTTCATAAATGCCCCCGAACATCGAAGCAACAGCAGCCAGGAAGAAAGTAATAAGCATGGAAGCCACTTTTTTAATGATGAGGGAGAGGAATGTCACCGAAGCCCACACTGCAGCAAGCCAGATGAGCATGGAGATAAGAACCAGCGGAATGCTTCGAGGGGAAAATGGAAAATATATCAGCGTAATTACAAATATTCCCGTAAAAAGTATCAGCGATAGAGCGAAAGACACCGCCAGGGGAGCAAGACTTGTTGAAAGATATACCCTCACTCTGGATTGGGGCAGTGATAACCAGAACGGCATTCGCCCCTGCCCGATCTCCTCCGGAAGCATCGTTGAACCAATTACAATGATCAATGCCGTAAGCAGAGTAGCAGCGAGAGGACCAGCTGTGATTATCGCTGCGAGAGCGGCATCAGCCGGTCCGAGCATACTCATAACCTGATCAGTCGAATCGTTTCCATAGTTGAATTCAATGGATGATGCAGCGGAAACACCCCACCAGTAAAAGCCAAGGAAAACAACTGTAGCGACGAAGGCAGCCAGAACGATTTTTCTTCTCAGCAGCTGCTCAATACAGTTAAGAAACAATGTCATCCTCCAGATTTGAGTGTTCCATTATTCTGAGAAAGACATCCTCAAGGCTTTCTCTCTTCAGATTGAGAGCTGTGAAGATAATTCCCGTGCTCAGTACGATCTTGGTGAATTCCCTGAAGGCAGATGGGGCAGGAAGCTGTATGAGTACACCTTTATTCTCAGTCTGGCAGGAGTAACCGGCATTCTCAAGAGCTTTGTGCATTTCAGCTGTTTGTTCTGTTTCAACGAATGCAAGTCCAGTCTGTTTTGAAAGAGAGTCAATTCCACCTTCTGCGATAAGACGGCCTTTATTGATAAATGCCGCTGTATCGCAAACCCGTTCGACCTCACCCAGCAGGTGAGAGTTAATCAATACCGTTGATCCGTTTGAAGCAAGATCTTTTATCAGATTTCGAACCATTATCCGTCCAGCGGGATCAAGACCTGTAGAAGGTTCATCAAGAAGAACAAGGACCGGCTGCCCTGTCGTAACAAGAGAGAGGGCAACCCTCTGATTCTGTCCTCTGGACATTTTACCCATCGGTCTGTTCATCAGATCGACACAGTCAAGTTCTGTACAGCGACGAATAAAATCATGCATGCTGGATTCATGCCTGATGCGCTCCAACTGCCGCATCAGCACTTTGGGAGTAGCCCATGCCGGGAAGGTCAAATATTCTGGAAGGTACCTGACACTTCTTCTGGATAGTGGTGAGGATACAGGAAGATTCAAAATATGAACTGTTCCCGAGTCGTATTTAACAATTCCAAGAAGTATTTTCATCAGGGTGGTTTTACCGGCACCATTGGGACCAAGAAGAGAAAATATCATACCGGGTTCTACTTCAATGCTGAATTCCCGAAGCGCCTGTACTTTTCGATAGGATTTGAATAATCTGTTGACCTGAACCAGCGGTTCTTTATTCACTGAGTCTTTCCTTTTAGTATAATAGTCCCTTGTTCATAAACATAACATAACAGGAGACTATTGAGATTCAATAAAAGAAGCACAAGTGCAGCATTTGGGATAATCCTCGGATTTTCCCTATCCTGGCTTCTTCTAAGCACTTCAGGTGGACATGGCGGTATCGTTGCGGCGCTAAACAATATCTTCAACAGAGTTTCAGACGCCGATATAGGCCTCCTTATCGGAGCCTTTGCTCTTTTTCTTCTAAGTCAGATTCTCAGAGCATTCAGATGGATGATTCTCAGCTTCGGCAGGAAAGTACCCTTTTCTCTATCCATGCCTGTTACATCCATACATGTAGGGCTTGGGCATCTTCTTCCTGTCAGACTCTCAGATGTTGCTTTTGTAGGACTTTTCAAACATTTCGGCTCGGTTCCGGTAGGATACGGAACCGCGACTGTTGTATTCGCGAAACTGCTCGATCTTGTCGCGATGGGAATTATTATCGGATCCGCAGTCGCAGCAGGAGTGGGAGAAATGGTTCTTGTAGCACCCATTCTGGTAATAGCCGGATGTCTTGGCATTATCTTTTTTGTCCCTCTTCTTGGAGCTGTCCGGAAACCGATGCTCTGGATCCTTCAGAAATTACTGCCGGGCGGTAAGACCCACTGGTTCGATGATCTTCTTGAAGCATCCACTGTTAGAAGAAGAAAAGGAAAGATGGCATCTGCACTGCTTGTTTCACTTGTAGCCTGGATTAGTAAGCTTCTCATGTTCTGTATGTTGCTCGAATCCCTCGGAATCACTGGAATACCTCTGTGGAAAATCTTCTTCGCAAGCGGAGTTACAGATCTTACAATGGCATTGCCTGTGCACGGTCTCTTAAGTCTGGGAACCGTTGAAGCCGGATGGGCTGCAGGATTTGCAATGGTTGGGATTGAGGGTATTGTTGCTTCTGGCACGAACATTATTGAGCTGGGTTTCAGTGTACATCTACTCTGGATGTTCATGGCTGTATTTCTGATGATTCTTGCCATACCATGGCTCTGGTTCATGTCACTGAAGAAAAACAGACACTGTGTTTCTATGAAATCGACCTGTAAGGATGCAAATTGAGTAAAAGCACCGTTATAGTTGGAGCGGGAATAGCGGGTCTCACCCTCGCTGAACGTCTGACTGCATGTTCTGAGAACAGCGATGTTACTGTTATAGAACGGAACAGCTCTCCAGGAGGATTAGCACGAACCTTCAAGAGAGATGGTTACCTTTTTGACATTGGTCCTCATCGTTTCCATACATCTGATCCAGCTGTAGAGGAATATCTCCTCGACATCCTTGGCGAGGAGCATATAGCCATAGAGAGAGTAAGCAGTGTCTATATGGAGGGCAAATATAAATACTGGCCTCTGACTCTTGGAGCGGTTATAGGCCTGCCCTTTCCGATTCTCTTCAAAATATTTCTCGATCTTTTCCGCCGACCAAAAGATAACAGCATTCACAATTTTGCTGACTTCATCATAGCAAAGTACGGGAAAAATCTCTACGATTTCTTTTTCAGCGGTTATACCAGAAAATTCACTGGAATCGATTCTGACAGACTTCATTTGGATTGGGCTGCTGCCGGAGTGAACCGTGCTGTAATTGATAAAAAAGTGAAGGCTGACAGCCTGTTCTCCCTTTTGAAAGGCTTATTTCTCCCGAAACCTGTTAAAACTCTTTTCTACTATCCCTCCAGAGGTGGAATACAAACATTCTGTGATAAGCAGGTCGCACGGATCAGGGAAAACGGTGGACAAGTCCGTTTCAGCTCAACTGCTTCAGGTATAGTAACTTCTGAAGGCAGAGTGACAGGTGTTAAATTGAGTAATGGAGAAGTTATTCCAGCGGATAAGGTTTTCTGGTCAGCTCCAATTTCTATTCTGCATCCTGAATCAGGATTCAGCTTCATGAACACACTTATCTGCAATATCGCTCTCTCGAAAAAACAACAGAACACATACCAATGGTGTTACTTCGGTCAGGAAGACGTCGTTTTCAGCAGGCTTACCGTTCCGCGGAATTTCAGGCAGGATACTGTACCTGACGGATGTGACAGCCTCATCGCGGAGATAACTGTAACAAGAGACAGCGAACTCTGGAGGAATCCGGACTCATGTCGGGATAAATTGGTATCCGATCTTGAAAAGGTCCAAGCTTTGAATCCTGAAGATATAATCTTCCTTGACTGGCAGAGAATTCCCGAAACATACCCTCTTTACGATCTTGAATACAGGAATCGCCTTTCAAAAATCGAACTCCCTGAAGGCCTGGAGCTGCTTGGTCGCTGTGGTTCATTCTGGTACAACAATATGGATCACTCCATCGGCCAGGCTCTTGCCATTGCCGGAGGAGAATCCTTTGAAAAGGATTTCTGGAAATAGTACTGATAACGGATTATCGGTATCTGCAAAGGCAGTTTCACTAACTGCTCTGCTCATTGACTTCTGAAATTATACTAGTAATACTTATAAATAGATATAAGACAATAATATATACTACTATTTAGTAGTGATTATTGGTACGTAGTCCGGTTATTGTTTGGAGCCAACAATATGACAAAAATACAATGTGCGAAGCGGATTGTGCTGTGCGAGTCAATTGGATTCCTGACGGTTATTATTTTTCTGTGGCTGGATGAAATATTTGATCTGCCTCACCTGTTTTTCGGAGCCTCCGCCACACCCGTTAACTACAGAGAAAGCATCTTTGAAACATTCATGATATTACTTCTTGCATACATGATCATTTTCCTTACGCTGAAATTACTGAAAAGAATCAAAGTACTTGAGGGAATCCTTCCTATCTGTTCATTCTGCAGAAAGATCCGGATTAACGGGGAATGGATCATCTTTGACAGTTACATAAGAGACCATTCCGAAGCTGACTTTTCTCATTCTGTATGTCCCTCATGTAAGGAAATACACTACGGTTATCTTCTTGATTCTGATGATTCCGGAAAGAAAGATAATCATTGTCTTGCGGACGGTTCTGTCCCGTAGTATAGTCGTTTAAATAATTGGTCGCGGGGTGCAGGAAGGCGGTGAGAATCCGCCACGGTAGCGCCACTGTAACCGGGAACCGACCTCCACTTGCCACTGCCAGAAGGCGGGAAGGCGGGGGAAGGGATGATCCGGAAGTCAGGATATTGCACCGCGGCCTGGAGCTTCAATCCCCGCTTAAGGGAGATAGTTCCGGCCCGATCCTCCGCGGCTTCATCAGTCGAAGGAGGTATTTTTGTTTCAGGTTCTTCTTTTAATTTCAGCTTTCTCTCAGACTGCTCTGTCAATCAGCGATACCGCCGGTTTTCCGGTTATTGCAGCATCCGTCTTCTCGGAAAACACAATCATCGGTATTACTGACTCTGAAGGCACGGTTTTACTCACATCTGAACCTGATTCAATCGAAGTACATTCGATAGGATACATCCTATGGCAGGGATCGGTACCCTCATCCGGACATTTAGTGCTTGTGCCTGTACCGGTTCCTTCAGGAATGGTTATTTCAGTAACCACATCACGTAGAGGATTCAGAGACCGGTTTCCATCGACTACAGTACTTGATCGGGATGACATTGAGTTCATTGCCAGGACCGGACTCCGAAGCCTTAACAGTCGCTGCAGCGGTATTTATGTAAGAGAATACGGCGGTGCTATGCCTGTCATTTCGGTTTCACTTAGAGGAAGCGATCCGGGTCATTCAGGCTATTATGTGGATGGCCATGATATTGGCAGCTCATTTGATGGTCTTCCAGGCCTGACGCTTGACCCAATTGTCTTCAGCGGTGTTGAAATCGCCAGGGGAGGGGGATCCGGTTTCCTGAAAGGCGGAATGGCAGGAGCATTGAATTTCCTGCCTGAATCGCCCGAGCTACCTTCAAGAGCAGCTCTTTCCCTAAGTGATGATGGTGCATTGAGTATGTCCTGCGGGGTCACGACCGGCAGAAATCGACTGGCTTTGAGTATCAGAAGACTGGTTGGAATAGAAAGCACTCTAGCGCACGACGGGGTAATACTTTTCAATGGAAGCACAGATGAATTTAGATATGGTTGTATGGCAGCAGCTTCCGGGGGTGAGACTGAGAGTCCTGACTGGAGTCCACCCACTGACGGAAGAAGACAGAGGTACTCTATTGATGGATGGTTACGATGGGTACCGAGCAATTACATTCTTTCCGCTGACTTCAGGGCAGGAAGACATATTTACAGATCTACAACTCCGACGGTCATTGATGATACCCACGACGAATTAAGAGGATCACTTACTATTGAGTGCGACTTCCCATTCATATGTTTTGAAACGCATATGGCAGGGAGGACCGTATTTGAACAGGTATTGAGTACTTCTCTTGGAGAGAGAGACAGGCTGACAGGTGATCTATCTTTCTCATCCGGATATACTGACGCGATATCAATAACAGGATCAACTAGATTGAACATTACATCGAAAGGAGATACTAAGTTTGGAGCAGTACTCTCAGCGGGAGTACCTGTGTTTGATTCTCTTTTCATTCTTCATATAAGTGGATCCAGGGGTTTCAGAAGACCAACGATCAACGATCTGTACTGGCCTGAGGACACTTTCGCCAGAGGGAATCCCGATCTGAAATCGGAAAACTCTCTGGAGACTGAGATTGGAGTATCACTCACAGGATGTGAGTTGATAATACTGTCCACAACCTGTTTCCTGGCCATGACTGATGATCTCATAAGATGGGAACCCGGGAATGATGGAAAATGGTCACCTGTTAATATCTCAAAAGCATTAAGAAAAGGTATTGAAACCGAAGTTTTGTTAAGATACAGATCGATGGCAGTAAGGGGCAGCTTCACTCTTCTGAGCGTTACCGATGACTCACCGGAATCAACGAACTACGGCAGAGTTCTTCCGTATACACCTGATTATACATTCGGTATTGAATCCGGTCTTGATATCTTCAACGGAATTCACTGCACGGTGTCTTTAAGCGGGATGGGTGTAAGATTCAAGAACTACAGCGAGACATCGTGGCTTCCTGCATATTCAACCGTTTCAGCTGGACTGGATATACCTCTGCCGTTTACCGGCAATTTCTCTATTGGAGCATCGGTCGAGAATCTGTTCGACGAAGAATACCAGGAAACAAGCGGTTACGGAGGAAAATCAAGAACTCTGAGTTTTAGAATAGAATGGAACGGAAACTGAAAGGAAAAGTATGAAAAGATACCATCCCGGATCAACAACTCTGATCTGCATAATACTGATAAGCCTTGTGTCAGTATCATGCAACTCACCTGTGGAATCATCCTCTGACCCTACTCCCGGCGGCAGAGTTGTCGTCTGGTTCAACGGAATGGCTAATACCGTTGATCTATACTTCCCCGAAAGCGATTCGCTTGTTACAAGCGCATACATAACCGGTGAAGTGCCTAATGACATTCTATCTCATGAAGATGGGTATATAGCCGTTCTCAACTCAACATCAGCAAATGTCCAGGTGTTTGATCTGGAATCCACCGGAGGAGAGCTGTTTCATATTGATTTTCCCTCCGGCAGCAACCCGTACCAGATGTCCTGGGATGGAGACAACCTGTGGGTAACACTTCTGATGAGCAGCCAGATTGCAAGAGTTGATTTAATTCCAGGAGGAACAGTAACGCTTTTCGATGTGCCTGAATACCCATGTAGTGTTGCATCCACTGGCACTCTTGTGCTTGTCGGTCACGGATATTGGCAAACCGGAACAGGAGGAATCACTGTTCTTGATACTTCCACAGGAAACGTCATTGATTCAGTAAGCACACCCGAGAATACCAATACCCTCATGTATTTCTCAAGTACAGGACTTGTGCATGCAATGTCAACAACTTATAACGGTGACGGCGTTATCTCCATCGTGGATCCTGTCAATTCAACTATTCTGACACAGATAGCAACAGGTGGATCTCCAGGGAAACCTGTGAAGGTAGGATCATATTTTGCTTCCGGTGATGGCTGGTCTTCAGACGCGATATTCTTCTACAATGAAGCAGGTTCTCTTCTCGATACCTGGAATAACGGAGTCAATGCTACCGGGCTTGCTGCAAGCGGGGATACCCTCTACATAACCTATTTCAATAACGATATGGTCTATATCGCTGACTGGAATGCTCAGGTGATACTCGATTCTCTTGTAGCAGGAGATGGTCCCCAGGGAATAATAGCTATAGAACAATAGAAACAGGGGGCCGGGGCTAACTTCTAAACATTTAGAATGAGGAAATATCCACCAGAGCGTATATGTATCCGTTGATCGATGTTGGAAATGTTTAAATGTTAGCCCCGGCCCCTAATTTGCCTGTATAAAAGTTTCGTATGATATTCACCTGTTTCAACAGGAGGTATCATGTCCGCTTCTTCATGTGACCTGCATGTACATTCAAAGTATTCAAAAGAATCTGGGAGATGGATTCTCAGAGCGCTTAAGGCACCTGAGTGTTTTACGCCGCCTGAATTAATCTATGAACTCGCTAAGAAACGCGGGATGGATTTCGTTACCATTACCGATATTAACACAATTGATGGTTGTCTGAGTATTTCTCACTATTCCGATACTTTTCTGAGCGAGGAAGTAAGAACTTTCCTGCCCGTTAGAAGAGCTGCGCTGCACATCCTTGTATTCAATCTGACACCGGAGCAGCACGAAGAAATGATCCCTTTGAGAGATTCGTTCCCGGCACTTATGGAATATCTGACCGATCAGCAACTTTCTCATTCGCTGGCGCACCCATTCTATTTCCCCGGAACAGACCTGACTCCCGAAGAATTCAAAATGGTAATCAATAATGTCGATCTTGTGGAATCCCTTAACGGCGTGAGATCGCGAGATGAAAACATCTCCGTTATTCCGATTGTAAGATCTATCAGAAATGATCCTGAGTTCAGTGGATTTACCGGCGGATCTGACGATCACTGCGGAAGGTTCATGGGTCTCACATATACTGAAGTAAGAGACGCGAATAATCTTGAAGAATACCTGCATGGCGTGGAAAATGGAGAAGGCATCCCGAAGGGTGAGAATGGCAGTGCTATTCGTTCGGCATACTCTGTCTACTCCATTGCCTATTCATTCTACAGAGACCGCCTTACAGCCAAGAAAATGCCGACCATAGCAACTCTTGCCGCAGACAGGTTTTTCCGACCCTCTATCAGTTCCGATGAACCGACTGTCTGGCATAAGGCTGATTTCCTTTTTCATCAGTTAATCAAGAAAGCCAGAAAAACAGGAGAATCGGATTTTGAGACGATTTTCGCTGATCAGCTGATAGAAATTGGAAAGGATCTCAACCTGAGATCGGGCAGTCCTGAACTGGAAGCGGAAGGAATAGACGAAAGAACTTACGAAATCCTTAACAGACTTAGCAATAGCCTTCTTAAGCACTATTCCTCTCTTCTGATCAAGAGGATTTCGGACGGCAGATTCCTTGATGCTCTTGAAGCATTTACCGCGCTTATTCCTGTTGTTCTGCTTAATATACCGTACCCTCTTGCCTATCTGAACAGAAAGAAAGGGAGGGAGGCTGTCGAAACTGTTTCAGCAGAATTATGTCCCGAGATCTTCAACAATCTGAGAGACCCTTCTAAAAGAGTCTGGTTCACCGATACGATCGACGACCTTAACGGTGTTTCCCGTACAATTCAGAAATACAGCAGGCTGGCGATTGATTCAGGAAAGAAAATGGCGGTAATAGCCTCACAGAGCAGACCGCTTTCTTTCCCCGGATGGGTGGTGAATTTTCCTCCTCTTCGCGAGTTCCCTGTTCCTGATTATCAATCAAAGCTGCTTTCTATACCTCCGTTTCTTGAAGTGCTTCGATTTGTTGAGGAGGAAGGTTTCGGCATGATGTACATTTCTACTCCAGGTCCGGTAGGATTTGCCGCTCTGGGCATATCGCGTCTTCTTGGAATCCCGGCGGCAGGCATATATCACACCGATTACCCCAGACATGTTAATCATATTGTTCAGGACGGTAAAATGGGGGAATTGGCAGGATCCGCTGCTGCATGGTTCTACAACAGCGTTGATATTGTACTGGTTCCCAGCAGATTCTACATGAATGACCTTGAAGCTATGGGCATTCCCAGAGAGAGGATGGAGCTGTTTCCAAGGGGAACGGACTGCGATCTGTTCTCACCTGCATGGAGATCCGATGAGTTTGTGAGTAAATACGGTGGAAATCCCGGATCCATCCGTCTTGTATACGCAGGCAGAGTTTCCAGGGAAAAGGATCTTGATATACTTGCCAGAGCATTCCTTACAGCGAAAAATTCACTCCCTTCTCTTGAACTCTACATATTGGGAGATGGACCTTACCTTGGAGAACTTGTTAACGAGCTTAGCGGCAGAGGCTGCTATTTCTGTGGAGAACTTCATGGGGAGGATCTATCCATAGCTTACGCCTCAGGGGATATTTTTGTTTTCCCAAGTTCTACGGATACTTTCGGGAACTCGGTGCTTGAAGCACAGGCCTCAGGACTTCCGGCCATAGTCAGTGACAGGGGGGGGCCTCAGGAAATCATCCAACCTGGAAAAACCGGACTTGTTTTTGAAAGTCATAATCCGGAATCGCTTGCTGAAGCGATACTCAGGATCGCTTCCAATAAAGAACTGCTGAGATCTATGAGCACGAAAGCCAGAACGATGGCAATGTCCAGAACCTGGGAAAAGGCATTCAATGAATTATGGAACATTCCACCAATGCAACTAAGGTCGAAAAACAGAAACGGATCGAGCAAATAAACAATGTTCATCTGGAAAAAACATCATCCGTCTCCTCATTTGTTTAGAAAACTGACAAAGGGAGGAGGTTTTGCTGTCTTTCTTTCCAGCAAGATCGCTGTTGCCCTTACACTTTTCGTTCTGGTTATGAGCATCGGCATAGCCGGCTTTCTTATTTTCACTTCACACAAAACAGGGGTAGTTAAAACTGATCTTGCGAACAGGCTCGAAGAACTCCAGGCCGTAGATATACCTACCGAAGAGCAGCTTTCCGAAAAAGCTCAGATCGAAATGATGCTTGATGAAGACACATTCTTTGGTGAAGTGATGCTTGCTGGGTACATGACCTCCATTACTATAACAACAGTTGGATTCGATGATGTCGTTCGCGATTATGCCTATGATTTCATGAGTGAAAAGTGGAGAAGAGCTTATAACCTTTGGGTAACCCTTTTCGTAATCGTCGCGTACATGGTTATCCTGTATGTGAACGCTAATTTCGTAGCCTATCTGGTAGGTTCACGCCTGGCGGAAACCATGAAACGACGTTCTCTTCTCAAGGCCATCTCAAGGCTGAATGATCATTACATTATTTGTGGTTGCACAGGCGCTGGATCAGTAGTTATCAACGAATTTCTTCGAGTTGGTATACCTGTTGTCGGTATAGATTCCGATGACCAGCCTCCTCCTGATCTGAGAAAAAGGAGGGGGTTCTTCTACCTACACCAGGATAATTCAGATGAGATTATGCTTAACGATGCCGGGATCCATCGGGCAAAAGGATTTGTCTCTGTACTTCCTGACGCAAGTTCGAATCTTTACCTCTCCCACTCCGCACATCTTCAGAACGATAATCTCAGAATTATCAGCAGAGCAGTAGGAAGCGATAGTGAGGAAAAACTTGCTCTGGTAGGCGCGGATTCCTCATTCACACCTTCCGTTGCTGTTGGTAGAAATCTTGTAGCTGATCTTCTGAATCAGGATACAATGGATTTCCTTGAAAGAATGATCGGGGATTCGGATCATAACTGCAGGATGG
>DAOWJX010000020.1 GCA_030640155.1 Candidatus Aegiribacteria sp.
ATGAACACGGTCAATCTTGCTCACAGAAACGGGTGGAAGACATTTATCAGCCACAGGAGCGGAGAAACAGAGGATACCTTCATAAGTGATTTCTCCGTAGCTGTGAATTCAGGACTAATCAAGACAGGTTCCGTCTGCAGAACTGACAGGGTTGCCAAATACAACCAGCTTCTACGCATAGAAGAAGACCTTGGCGACCAGGCGCTGTTCAGGGGAATCGATATCCTGCCTCAGAAATTCAGGGAGTAACTTGAAAAAAACCGGTAGAAATCGAAGGCTGTTCTACGTAATACTGGTCTTTGTCTTTGTCCTTGTCGTCGTGATACTGGTTTTCAACAGACATGGTTTCATTGCTCTGGCGAAACTCCGGAATGACATTGAAAACATCTCTCTCTCAATTGACAGCTTGCAGCAACAGGTGGATCTGATGAACTCAGAAATCGAGCAGCTTCTATCTGACTCCGCCTATATGGAAAAAATGGTCAGAGAAATACTCGGCTGGGGACGAGAAGGAGAGCATATTGTAAGATTCGTCAGACCGGATTCGTCCGGAGTGATCTTCTGAAGCAGACGCGCTTTGCCTGCAGGATCTCCTCCGTTGGGAGGAGAGGTGTGCTGATCATTGATGAACAGGGAAATGAGATAAGTGCTATAACCGCCGGTCGGGTTTACCATGGAATGAAACCTATCCCAGGGGATCATGCTTATGCCGTACGAGTTGGTGATCAGGTGCTTGTTGAGGAAATTCTTCCAAGAAGGGGTATTCTTCAGCGCCCTTCCCCTCTCGGCAGATCCACTCAGATCATAGCCGCGAATGTTGACAGGGTTCTTGTCATGGTTTCACTTAAGAATCCGCGATTCAGCGCCGGATTCGTCAATAGAGCTCTGGTATCCGCCGAATGGAGAAAGCTTCCAGCTACAATTGTACTGAATAAGATGGATCTTTGTAAAGTTGATACTGACAGGAGCCTGAAAAAGAAAATTCTGACGGTATATGGTCAGGACGGGGCGGATTATCCTGTTTTCCCTGTGAGCTGTGAAACCGGATCGGGCACCGATCTGCTGCTTCAGCACATAAAAGGGGCAACGGTTGTTATGACGGGACCTTCAGGTTCGGGAAAAACTTCCCTTGCAAAATATTACAATCCATCTCTGGATCTCAAAATCGGTGGCCTCAATCTAAAAACCAGCAAGGGAAAACACACAACCGTTTCAGCGCAACTCGTTCTACTTGAGGAGAAAACAACTCTAATCGACACACCTGGACTGCGAATGTTCTCCATCGAGAATATCCCCAAAAATGAACTGCAGTTCTGCTTTCCGGAATTTCTCCCGTTTATCGGGAAATGCAGATTCAGGGACTGTATTCATATGTCAGAACCCGGCTGCGCGGTAAAATCAGCATCCGAAAACGGAACTGTTCACATGGATCGATATAACGCCTACAGAAAATTCATTGAAGAAGCTGAATCAGACAGATCTGGTAAATAACTATAGTCTGTTCCTTTTCCGGAATTTCAAATCTCTTCTGATCTCCCGGAACAGCTTCTGCCAGATCTGCCATTCCTCAGGCTTTTCCCTTTTCATGGAATGGATGTTCTCTCTGGCAATCAGAAAACCGAACAGAAAAATGAAGGCAACCGCAAAGACCTCTATCCAGATATAGAGCTTCTTGGGTCTGCTTTTCCAACCGGGGTGCCTTGGTGGATCAAGTACGCGCACTGTAGGATTTTCCCTGTTTTCATCGACTATGGCCTGCTGAAGGCTGATATGGATAGCGCTTGTCAATTCCAGTGCCATTTCATACTCCGCTCGAAGGGATGCGTACCGGAACTGAATGTTCGGCAGTTCCTCGAGAGATACGGAAGGCATAACGCTCTCATATCCGGGAGGGGCTATTCCCGTTTCCAGCATTTCTATTACTCCAAGAAGTTCATCCGCCTCACGATCCTTTAGAAGAGCGCTTGCGCTTGATCCTCCTGAGATGCCTCTTCGAATCGCGGCAGCGGCTGTCCGCAGCAGAATGTACTGCTGCTTCAATTCAGCAAGACTCCGAATGTAGGCTTCCATTTCCTGATCCAGTGAGATTATGCCGTACTCTTCCTCGAACTCGCGGAGCAGATCACCGGTGCTTCCGAGAATGCTGTCCGCCATCGAAGATCTGATCTCCAGAAAGATTCTTGTCTGCTCGGCTCTGCTCCTGCAGATCTCCGAGTTGATGCTGTCCAGAGCAGCAATAACCGCTTCCGACACCTCAACTGAATACCAGGGATCATTGGTCGTAACTTCGAATTGAAGAAATCCGGATGATGTCACTCCTGCGGAGTAATCCTTCCTGAAAGCTCTCCTTGCCCAGTACAACCCCAGCTGCTCATCCTGTTCATACCGATCTCTCTCTTCAGTGTAGTCTATATAACCGGTAGACAGAATTACATTTTCAATAAGAGTTCTGCTGTTCAGAATCTCATCATACACATCTGACATCGTTGTCATGAGGGGTAACGAGAAGCCCATTCCACCACTGAAAAACCCCGCAAAATCGGAGACTCCCAGTCCTGCAATAGTAATACCGGGAGTTGACTGGGTTTCAGGAGGCATGATGACTGTCGTAACCGTGTACTTCTTCTCGAGAAGAAACGTCACGATAACCGTTGGTATCATAACGACTAGAAGAGCTTTTATAAGGAACCAGCGATTCTTCAGAAGAAGATAAAGATACCACGACGGGCGCCTGGTCTGTTTCATATCAGAACACACTCTTCCATGCTATAATCACGGACGCGATGCTGGTCACTATCAGCAGGGGATCCTGCCACCAGATAATTGCCTTTCGCGGAATCAGGATTGTTGCTCCGGCCGGGACTGCGGCAATATCACCCAGCCGTTTTTCCTCTCCTCCGGAAAGCACTATCCTGATCCCGGATTCTGAAGCCTCCCGCAGCAACCCTCCTGCCTGGGAAATGTAATAGAGAGCATCCATACTTGCTATATACGGGTATACACCGGGTGAAAAGACATATCCTGAAACAGCAACAACGGGCGGTATTCCAGGACAGACCACTATGTCATCCGGCAGGAGTAAAGGATCAAGCTCCGGATCATCAAGCGGTGCCGGGAGCCTGATTGTTGCTCCGGTGCCGGGAATAGTTCTTATCACATGGCAGCTGTCTCTGACTGTCCAGGCCTCAGTTCCGCCTGCTCGCGTGACAAGATCACCGGCGGTTTCTCCGGGAATGAATTCGAGCATACCGCTTGCGCTCCCTGTCCAGGTTACCGTTTCCGCAGGCCTGAATTCAGCTGAAAGGTAACCGGAAAGCCTTACGGCTCCCTCTATCCGGACGAATTCCTCAGCTTCAGGAACATGAACACGGTCACCCAGAGACAGAACAGGATTTGAGGTTAGATATCCATCCAGAATGAACTTCGTTATATCAACTGCTGCGGTATCACCATCCGAATGAATTATCAGAATATTGGTCCAGGCGCCGGCAGGAGTTACTCCACCAGCTTTTGCAAGCAGATCGGTCAACCTGTCCGCTCCGGTTATCTGGACTATTCCAGCAGAGCCAATCTGGCCTGTCACAGGTACTCTGAATGTTCTGAGAACGGCGAGTCCCGTCATTGCTCTCAAACCGGGATACCTTCCCGAGAAACCAGCCTCAATAAGAGCAACAGCTTCATGCAGAGTATGGTTCGCTACATACCATGATCCCGCAGATGGTATTACCGCGCATCCATCAGGTGTTACCGTGATATACAGCATTCCACCTTCACTCAACATAGACAATTCCGCTGGAATTCCTCCAAGAACGGTAAACCAGAACACATCACCGGGACCGATGATATACTCCGCCGGATCAATGTCTTCTATCATGGGGTGGGCAGGAAGTATTTCGATTCCTTCACCGACCAGAACCAGGAGAAACAGAAGCAGATTCATTCAACCTCCGCAGTAATATCTAAATTCTCACACAAATTTGTAACGTGTAAGACATTATTCAGAAACTTCCATACTGTCAATCAGTAACTGTCCGCTTACAGAAGACTGGCTACCATGAGAGCTTTGATCGTGTGTTTTCTGTTTTCGGCTTCATCCCACACAACTGAAGCCGGACTCTCTATAACATCCATTGTAACTTCATTACCCTTAACCGCCGGGAGGCAGTGCATGAAGATAGTATCCGGATTATCAGTCATCTCCATCATGTCCGAATTCACCTGAAACGGTTTAAGCAGGCTGATTCTTTCGGAAGCCTCGTCTTCTTCGCCCATGGAGACCCATACATCCGTATAGATAACATCAGCTCCCTTGACCGCCTTCTGAATGTCCGATGTTATTTCCAGTTCAGAACAGGAATCGGAAGCGATCCGCATTACTGTATCAACAAGCTCCGGATCCGGATAAAGGCTTTCGGGAGCAAGGATCGTGCAGTTCACACCCATCATCGCGCAGCCGATCATCAGGCTGTTCGCCATGTTGTTGCGGCCATCTCCGGTGAACACGAAATTCAGACCGGAAAGTCCGCCGAAATTCTCCTGCATTGTCATCAGGTCTGCAAGAACCTGCGTGGGATGGAACATATCCGTCAGCCCGTTGTACACTGGGACTCCTGAATACTCCTCTAAAGTGTTAACGGTGTCCTGGCTGAAGCCCCGGAACATTATCGCGTCAAACATTCTGCCCAGAACCCGTGCTGTGTCTTCTATACTCTCTTTCACTCCAAGCTGTATATCCGAACTGGACAGGAATACCGGATGCCCACCCTCTTCACCAAAAGCTGTCTCAAATGCGCATCTTGTTCTTGTGGATCGCTTCTCGAATAGCATGGCAAGGGTCTTGCCTAGAAACCGCTGGTTAACCTGGAAAGCGGTTCTTTCAGACTTAAGCAGATGAGAAACATCAAGAAGATACCGCACATCATCACTGGTCAGGTCGAGAAGCGTAAGCAGACTTCTCCCCTTGAAATTCACCGCCATGAAGCACCTCTTTCGATAACTGCTGTTTGATACTGTTTGAAATCAGAATGTATTCGGGGAAATATACATTGAAAGGGTCTTCAGAAACAAAAGGGGCACGCGGATGGCGTGCCCCTGATAACAACACTTACGTTCTAGAAACTGTAGTAGGCTCCTCCGAGAATGTTCTCTGAGCCCCATGTTGACAGATCTGTGAATTTGTACTCGTCTCCGTCATCGAGATCAGTTGTTGTAGAAAGGTACCTGGCGCCGAATTCGGTGAACAGAGCGAATCTTTCCGCGCCCGGAATAGCAAAATCAACTCTCATGATCGGGTAGATGCCCCAGCCGGAAGTCTCGGGAATATCGACTCCATCATCTTCCCCTGTTCCTTTACCGTAGAGGAAAGAAAGGCCAATGCTGAAAACTGTATTGGCCGGATTGGCGATGACGTAGAATCCTGAGGCGCCGATAACGTATATGGTTTCATGTGCATCATAGGATACACCGGAAATCTCGTACTCCACGTTTACTTTGTCGTATCCGGCAAGGAATTCAAGTCTGAATTCGGGGGATGCCGCAAAACCGACCCGAAGCATATTCACATTAGTGAACAGGGCATTACCATCAGAAGAAACATTATAAGGGATACTGATCGGTTTGTATCCAAGCGAGAAACCAGCAAAGGCCGTGCCCGCGAAGGCAAGAAGACAGAACAACAAGAATACCTTTTTCATTACTCTCCTCCTCCTCAGAACAGGTGGCCAATTCCACCCACTCAGCAGTAACTAATTGGTATTTTACACTATTATCAGTCCTTTGGCAAGGTCTACATCCCCAGTGAAGCCTGCCAGAGCAGCATCATGGCAAGGTCGCCCTTTTCTTCGCAGCAGAGGTCTTTGCTGATAAGCACAAGCCCCCTCTCCCTGCCGTCGGGAGCTATAGCTATAAGGACGTAAGTCTTATGATCCTGACCTGTATCCACCCATCCGTACAGATCCCAGCCCTGTCCAACGGATAAGGCCTGTCCTTCGCCCATATCCGGGTCCTCCATGATCTCCGGAACAGCGGGAATATCCATGCCTGAATGAATTATTCGAAGAGCCTGTGTTACATCTTCCAGTGAACTCAAAGATGGAGAGGCGACAGGAGCGCCTTCCCATTCAAGCTGTATGTCATGCAGTTCCGTATCATTCATTCCCTTTGAGGCAACCCAGGAGGAGACACTTTCAAGGCCCACGGTCCACATCGCTCTCGCAGCTGATTCACGGCAATCATGGAATGCCCGCGAGAATTCATCAGCGATAGTTATGTTGCGGCCGACTAAAGTATCAGGGTCCAATTTTCCCTCCAGCATCAGCTCTATTGCAAATGCCAGCATGAAAATGTCAGGGTCATCAACCGGAAAAATTCCACTGCCGGACGAAGCTAGAATATCTCCTGTATTCAGATCGATAACTGCAGCTCCAAAGTTACCGCCGGAAAGATTCTCTATATCGGAAATGGAAGCTGTCTGAATGAAGATCGGTGAAGATGTTTCCGTGATAAGAGTATCTTCATTCTGCACGATTGACGGCAGCTGTCCCTGAAAAAATGAGGGAGAGACGGGGAATGTCGAAAAAGCCAGGCTTGCAAGAAGTATTTGTATCATTTCTGTTAACCTTTCTCTGTGGATTCAGAAATCCAACTCCTTATGTTCTATTCTGAAGATATCTCTAGTTATGAGAAACAGTCACGGTTCCCTCGCTGTAATCGGACACCGAGCTGCTGCCCTCATAAAGGATAGCTCTCACATAATAGTCATCTTCCGGAAAGAGGGAGCAGTCCCACAGGAAGCCGGTTGATTCAACGGATAATGATTCCGCTATCTGAATAAGACCGCTTTTCGGGTCAAGATCGGTATCAACGAAGAGATCGATACCGGCATGAGAGTATCCCCGAACATCAAGAACCCAGTTCACTATATAACTGTTGTCTGCCTGTGCGCCCCCTGCTGGCGGCGAAGTGACCGTAATGGCAATCCCGGGGCCCCATGGATCGCTGCAGGATACCAGGAGAAGAATCACACATGCGATCAAAGATTTTCTCATGATACTCTCATTCCGCTTTCAAAGGACTGCGGTCTTTCTAAATGAAAAGGCGGGGCTTCGCGGCCCCGCCATTCCTTTTATAGTACTTACCCGCTCTAGTTGGAGTCCGTGGTGAACAGGTAAAGACCTTCGATAGGCTGGTAATCGTAGTACAGTTCGATTCCCCACGCGTTGTCTGTTCCGCCTGTGAAGTGAGGAAGGGCTTCAATGTATATCTTGATATAATGTCCATCGGATAGTTCAGCAAAGATAACGTCTCCAACGTCCTCTATCGCACCGTATACCCAGGGACCTTCTCCGGGATAAGCATAGTTGGAGGAGTGATCCCACATATCTGTAGGGGATCCGTTTCCGAATGTACCGTAATCGCCGGAATAAAGCCATGTGTAGCAGTTGCTTCCTCCATCATAACAGTAGAGATCCTGATCGAAAGAACCACTGGCAAGTCCGGTTGTTGCTCCATCCTCTTCGAACTGTATTCCCGAGTGTTCATCTTCTGGAGCGTGGTTGTTCCATATCGTGTATAAAGGCTGAATGAAGGTAGGCATCGTGGTTGCAACATTTGAGTCGCCTGCTGAGTAGTTATCACCCTCGTATGCCTTTACAACGTAGGTTCCCGCGCTGCTTGCATCGTGTGTATAGGTATTTGTAGTAACGTCAGCTATTTCATTACCGGTGCCTTCACCGTCAGTCTTGAAATAGACTTTGTATCCATCAATATCCGTACCGGTTATTGCGTCCCAGGTGAGAACCACCGTTTTTCCTACGGATGCTGACCCGATAGCTACGTTAGACACGTTAGGCAGATCGCCTGTAGGTCCTGAAGGATCGTCACCTGCACAGCCGGCCATCAGAATGATTCCGGCTACAAGTACTAAAAGTCCAAGTTTTTTCATGGATTTTCCTTTCTGTTTCAGTTCATGTTACTGTCAATAAGCCACAGTAGCAAAATAAACCTGTTCATGCAAGGTGTCAAATCGCAGGATTATTCCGCAATCTCTTCATTTTCTTCCTCCATTGAGGATAATTTTTCTTCTATCATATCCAGCGCTTTCTCCGCTGCTGATCTTATGTCGAGGCTGTCGTCCAGCACAAGTTCCTCCAGAATCTCTATTGCCCCAGGATCGCATATCTTCCCGAGAGATACAGCCGTTTCCCTTCTGACCCTGCCGGATGAATCTCCCGCGAATCGGGATACAGTCAGTATCGATTCGGTGCTGCCTATCTCTCCAAGCGCCCTGATCGTTCCTGTCCTCAGCCTGACGAACGTACTGTCTTCCTCATCCAGCAACTGCTCCAGCGGGAGTCTTGCTCTTTCATCTTCAGTCTTTCCCAGAAAATAGATCAGATTTCCTGCGTTTCTCCGGGGAAGGCTGTCTACTCTACCAAGTAGATCAAGCAATTGTTCCATGGAAGCGTCAACATTCTCCTTGAAAACCTTCTCCATGGCGCGGCTTTCCAGGCCGCTGAGTGTTCCCATATGGCTTTCAATCACGTATTGAACCGCTTCTTCTCCCCTTTGCGCAAGCTCTTCTCTGTGGGCAATCACTCTGTCTCTGTTGGGTCCCACTCCCCATTCCGAAGCCACTGAAAAAAGAGAATCGAGATCAAGTGATTCCGGGTCTCCAACAGGATCTTGAGGATTTAAACCTTCGGGAGTAACCCGGGCCAGATCAATTCCTGTCCCGTACTCATTCACCTTCCATCCTGTGGAATCAGCCCTGTCTCCTCCATAAACGTCATGATCCGCAAGATCAAGAAAAACGCCCACACCCGAAGAACTTCGTGCCCAGCGAGCCTCTCCCTGTCCTCCTCCCCTGACGCAGTAAGTGTCGTTACCGGAAAAATCAATGAAGACCGTTGCTGAATTCGTAAGGGAAAGAGACTGTCCTCCGTCGGAACAGTACCAGTCGTTACCTCCGCCATCTATGAGAAATCCTGTCGAGAGGTCATGGGCACTGCCCTGCGCAGGCCCGTTTCTGGAGAAATAGCTGTCATCCCCGTCTCCGTCCCACAGACATCCTGAAGACAGGTGTATTCCAGATCCCTGGCTGTACTGAGCTGCCGAGTAGGAATCCTGCCCCTCTTCATCGTATAGCAGCCCGAGGCTATAAAAGTAGGAACTTCCCTGCCCGAAAACTTCAACCCTGTATGTGTCGTTCCCGGATCCGAAGTCCGCAAGGAGACCTATTCCTCCTGCTATCAGGGGCCTCAGGCCCATCGCGAAACCCTGTGACATGGACTGGTTGTCGTCAGGAAGCAGGGGTTCGTGAGAGTATCTGAAACCGGCCAGGAGGCAGTCGCTGCCGCTCATATCCACCAGTACACCTTTTCCCCCCGGACCTCCGAATCCCTGGCCGAACATATCTACCCTTCTGAAGTCATTTCCAGTTCCATCGAACAGAATGCCGTATCCCAGGCATCCGGCTCCCTGGCTGAAGGTTCCTCCGGTGAAGAAATCATCCCCCTCCAGGTCTATCAGAAAACCGTGACCCATCAGACCGGCGCCCTGTGAGAAATCTCCCGCTCTGTACACGTCGCAGCCCTCAAGGTCTATCACACCTCCGAGCCCCATCAGACCGCATCCCTGGCTGACAGGAGAATAGCTTGTGTAGTTGTCATCACCTTCGATATCAACTACAACGGAGATTCTCTTTCCTACAGGTCCCACGGCCCCACCTATTCCCCCGCCGTAGAAATCGTTTCCTCCAAGGTCAATAATCAGCTCGAACGGACAATCCTCTGTGTAGATATTGGTGCCCCTTCCCCCGATAACCCATCTGACCGGACCGTCAAAACAGAAGGACACCGTAGTTCCAAGTACCCCAGGAAGAGTTACCTGCAATTCGTCCGGCCATTGCGCGTCCTTAAGGCTTCCTGATGCCAGAACAATCTCTTCCAGGGGGACATTCAAAGAAAGATTCCACCTCTTGAAAAGTGACGCCAGTGTATCCATATCCATTTCCGTATCCTCAAACTGAGGCAAACCCCAGCCCTCAAGCACGGAATTCCATTCCAGCGGACTTTCTTCGTTGAGCCATATGGAGGGAATAGCGGACATAAGTGTATCTACGGTTCCCGATCCCAGCTCAAGGAGTTCAGCTGAAATAGTTGAATCAGCCTTCTCCAGTATCTCAATCAGTGTCAGAAGCCCCTCCCTGTTTTCAGACTCCGATGACATCAGCCTGTAATCGGTCAGCAGATCAAGCTGTTCTTCCAGTATGACCGGCAGCTCCTCTACATTTTGAATCGCACGGATGACTGTTGAATCAGGAAGATGAACACGGGTTGCCCAGTGCCTGTCAAAATCCAGCTGTTCAGGAATCAGGTCAAGTGTGTCCAGAGCTTCGGTCAGAGCTGAGTCTGCAACTTCAGGCCATGGATCTCCGGGCTGTAATCCGGAAATTACAGCACCTGCACAGATAATGATAGTCAATGTCATAATCACTGCCTTTCAAATACGTCATACTGTCTCTAGGAGCATATACGACAATGAAGTATCGGCATAAAACCCACACAGCTGGCTATTATCTTCGCATATTGGCGTCAAATACTTCCAGTATTCTCCTCAAATCTACGAGCATTCTATCTCAGCTGCGAGGCTCTTCTGCTCAATGCACATTATCGGACAAGCTCCTGGTATCTGCGTGAAATAACCTGATGAGTCAAATAGAGCAAGTCATCGAATTTGACGATCATATATTCTATTCATAGCTTCAACACTGGATTGGGGGTGGCCCGGAAGGTCCGGGCCTGAGATGAAATAAGATTAAACCCTTTGAACTTGACCCGAGTAATATCGGCGTAAGAAAATCCGGAGGTTGAAATGAAACCCGCATTAATCGCCAGTAATGGACTGGCTGCTATTCGAGAGCATCATCCCATGGTGCATCATATCACAAACAGTGTTGTCATGAATTTCACGGCTAATGTAACTCTCTGCATGGGTGCCGCGCCTGTAATGGCTCCCTGTATCGACGAGTCTCCCGAAATGGTGCAGTTTGCCGGAGCCCTGCTTCTGAATATAGGCACACTGGACCATACACTGATCGACAGCATGATAGCGGCAGGAAAGAAAGCGAACGAACTTGCTATTCCGGTAGTACTCGATCCTGTCGGAGCCGGAGCCACAAGCCTCAGAACGAATTCCGCGAATAGAATAATTTCTGAGGTGGATATTTCCATAGTCCGCGGAAACCCCGGTGAAATCCTCGCTCTGGCCGGAAAGCATGGTAAAGTTCGCGGTGTGGATTCGATCGATACAATCTATGACTGCATTGAGATAGTTTCTTCTCTCGCTCTTGAAACCGGATGGGTTATCGCGGTGACAGGCTCTACAGATATTGTCACTGACGGCACCCGCATGGTTGGGATTAACAACGGTCACCCTATCATGAGCAGAGTCACCGGTACAGGATGTGCCGCTACTACTGCCGTAGCATGTTATGCCGCAGCTGTTGAAGACTGTTTTGAAGCGACCACAGGCGCTCTGATTTCTTTCGGCATTGCCGGAGAATGCGCCGCTGAGAAATGTAAGGGTCCGGGAACATTCGTCCCGCAACTCCTTGACGCGCTTGCTGATCTCGATGAAGAGATCATTGGCAGGAGGGCAAGAACGGAGGTTCTGCTCTGAACCCTGAGTTTATAAAACTGTATCTTGTTACCGACCCCGTTCTCTGCGGAGACAGGGGTGTTGTGGAGACTTGCAGACAGGCACTTCAGGCAGGCGTTACCGCGATTCAACTTCGCGACAAGACAGCCTCTACCAGACAGCTGATTGAGATGGCTGAAATTCTCATGGTTCTCTGTGAGAAACACGGAGCGCTTTTTATTGTGAACGACCGGGTGGATGTCGCGCTGGCATGTCATTCGCACGGAGTACATCTTGGTCAGGACGACATGCCTGCTGCGACCGCAAGAAGGCTGCTTGGACCTGAAGCGGTGATTGGTATTTCTGTCAGATCAGTTGACGAAGCTGTTGCAGCTTGGAAAAACGGAGCTGATTACATAGCGGCAAACATGATTTTTGCTACTGACACAAAGATCAATCTTGAAAAGCCGCTCGGGCTTGATGCTATCGGCAGGCTGAAAAAGGCTACTCCTCTTCCGCTCATAGCAATCGGTGGTATCAATAAAGTAAATGCGGATATTGTTCGAAAGGCGGGAGCAGATGGTATTGCGGTCGTCTCTGCTATCATGGCGGCTCCGCAGGTTGATAAAACAGTACACGACCTCCTCCCCGGGACGTACCACACTTGATCAACTTAAAGAAAAAATGTAACATGCCGCAGCTGGATAAGCTCTTGACTGTTCAAATAATAAGTTGTAACATTAATAATAGAGGTGCTGGAAGTTTGAAAAACTAAATGCGGAAGGAGTATGTATGCGTTTTATACTTATCTTACTTGCATTGGCATTAGTCGTTTATGCAAATAGCGAAACCACAGATGTGGATTTCGTCAGAGGTTCAGTCGGTGGAAATGGTAGTGATGCCTTTCTCGATGAGCTGGACTATATCGATCTGGAAGCCCTTGGAGGTTCCGTGAGGTGCGTCGGTGTCGGTTTTGACGGAGCCAATTTCTGGGTAAGCGATGCACAGAGTGGCGGCGGACCTCTCTGGATTCATGTCATCGATGGTGTTACTCACAATCTTATTACTACATTCGACCAGTACGAGACCGAAGGGTGGGGTCTCCGTGACCTTTGCTGTGACGGCACTTACATGTTCGGCAGTCAGGATAACGAAGTTGATTACTACGATATCGGTACGTACGACTATGCCGGATACTACATCTGCAACGCTGTCAGCCCCAACCGCGCACAGGGTTGGGATGGAACACATTTCTACACCGGTAGCGGTTCTGCTAACGTATATCAGGTAACCTGGGACGGAGTTTCAGGCAGCACAGCATCCTATACGACCTGGTCCACAGCCGTAACAAACGGCAAAACATACGGCGCCGCGTGGGATGCCTACAATGACTGTCTCTGGGTATCTACGAACAACTATGACTACATGATATATCAGATCGACAGTAACGGAGATCTGATCGCCGATCATACCTACAATATCGAAATAGCCGGTGGCTGTACTCCTGGAATCTACAGCGGGTCATACGATAATCAGCTTTGGGTTCTCGAACAGGGCAGCCCAGACGCTCTGCACTGCTATGAGACGGCTCCTCTTGCTCTTGAACCAGATTCATGGGGCAGTATCAAAACTCTATTCTAGAAGCTCAGCTATCAAGAATCAGGGAGGATCTGAATATCCTCCCTTTCTCTTATTCGCTGAACATGAAAGGATAGTCGATCTGAAACACTTGTATCTTACCGGAGCAGCGCTGATTTCCGTTTGTCTTATTACTAACATTTCCTGTGGAACGGTATCAGAGGCAGACACATGGCTTATCTCAATCGATAACAGTACGATATCGGTCTCTGAGGCAGCATATGCGTGGATTATGCTTTCCCCTGAACAACAGAATTACTTTATTCAGAGGGGCGATCATGTTAACAGATTCATAGTCTCCCTGGCGAGGAAGAAGATGGTTATCAGGGAAATTCATCGGCTTAATTATCTCCAGAGACCTGATGTTATCGCTCTCGGTAATGCCTGGATACGCAGGCAGGCCTCTTTGCTTGCCAGGGAAACCATTATCGCTGCTGCTGAAGAATCCATAACCGAGGATGATATCAATTACTTCAAGGATCACATGGGGACAACGGTCTGGTATACCGTCTTGCCGGAGTCTCCGGGCGAGATGCTGTCCGGGCCTGCGCATTTGCCGGAATTATCACGCGAATTAGCTGTTCATCTTGATTCCATGAATCCAGGAGATGAACTGCCTCTTTCAGATGGAACTCTGATAAGGTACGATTCAGTTGTGGTAACCGATCCGGTACTGGTCAGCGAGACTCTGGAGAATTCGGAGCGGGTAACTGACTTTGCTTTACAGAGATTGTCAGCCGCAAGGGGAAAGGCTGATCTCGAGAGGATTGCCGATTCAATCCTTTCTGCGGCAGAGCCGGGAATCAGTGATACTGCCATCAGTGATCTTACTCTTTACTATTCCGGACTTGAAGACCTCATTCCGGAGGATTCAATCGTTATCTCTCGCTACGGGATCATGACATCTTCAGACTTTGAGCAGGAGATAGAATATCAGAGTGGTTTTATGCCCGTTCAACCCTATGATGCTGTCTGGCTGGAATGGTTTATCGATATTACACTTTTAAACGATGCCCTTATGCATTACTTTGTGGCCGTTAACCCGGAACAATATGCGAATTTATCAGTTGAGAGAGACGCCTGGATGCTGAGTATCGCTTCAGATAAGCTTTTCTCGGACGAGGTTTACAGCGTCATCGGGATAACCCCCGAACTAATAAGGGATGAATTCGATAATCTGATTGAAATTCCGATCATTCCGGAAAAGCGAAGTATACAGTGTGTACAGATTCAAAGCGACGATGTTTACGCATACGAGACAGCACTATCTGAAGCAAACGGTGTTGATTCAATAATAGAAGGCTGTGGCTTCTGGAAATTACTATCAGAAGACAATCCCCCTTCAAACATTACGCGTCTCCTTCTTATGGAAGAAATTCCAGGATTCAGGGGGGAGGAAGTTTTCGCCATGCTGCCCGGAGATACCGTTACATGGTCAAGCTTATCTTCTCTTTTTGAGGATTACGAATATATGGCTTTCAGGCTTGTGGAAATCTATCCTCCGCATACGGCGACTTTTGAGGAACTTGAGGAAGATCTTTATCAAACTGTCAGAGTAAGACTCGAAGAAGAGCGGACCAGCGTGTGGCTCGAGGAACTGGGTGAGAAGTATTCCCTCGTAATCAATGAAGACCTTTTGCCATCTCTTCCGTCTGATCCGGCTTTATGGATAACTTATTAACCTGTGAATTACCTGGGGTTTCCCAGAATCACCATTTTCCGCAAGCCGATCGCACAATCTGATTCCAGCCTGATAAAATAGACTCCGGAAGTGAGATCGATCAGCTTGAATGAATGGCTGCCCTGCTGCAGTTCTCCCTCAAATGCTGTTCTGATCAGTTTTCCCGCAAGATTGTACACCTGAAGGCTCGCGCGGTGGGAATATGAGAACATATTCACATTTACTGTAACGGAACCGAACGAGGGGTTAGGTGTTATTAAAAGAGCTTCATATTGATCGCCGTTGGAAAAGGAATCTTCTATTCCTCCCGGATACCAGCCTTCTATCTGAATCCACTCCAGTTCCGGTGTTAAGCTTGGATCCACGGTATTCAGA
>DAOWJX010000280.1 GCA_030640155.1 Candidatus Aegiribacteria sp.
ATATACTTGTTAGCGGCATAACTCATATTCAACCGTAGTATTGACCAGTTGAGAACACTGACACCTTTCAGATATCTTGAACCTATCACAAAATGATATTGATCCAGAGCTCTATCAATTCTTCTGATATGTGAAGGCTGGTGAGATAGATCGGCATCCATCATGAATATCCGCTTCCACTTCCCAATTTCCTGCACATGCCGGAAAGCTGCTCTATATGCCTGACCAAGCCCTTTCTTCTCACTCCTGCGGAGAAGAGTAACACCCCGGTCGGATTCTACCAGCTGCTGTACTAAATCAGCCGTACCGTCTGGAGAGCTGTCATCAATGAACAATAGATCAAAGTCGTATTCTGCTCGAATCTGCTCATACAGCGGAAAAACATTCTGTGCTTCGTTGTATGTCGGAATCAGGATTATACGGTCAGAGTTCAGGATGATATCCTTTCCAGGTAACTGTCATTTCGAGTATCAACCTTGATTACATCACCTTCCTGGATAAACAATGGAACCTGAACCTGCAAACCGGTCTGAAGAATAGCCGGTTTGGACCCTCCACTGGCCGTATCTCCTCTGAGACCGGGATCTGTCTTCTTTACCTTCAGTTCAACAGTATCAGGAGGTTCAACAATGATCGGCGTACTATCCACAAAAGCGATTTTCACTTCACTGTTTTCAATCAGATACTTCGCAGCATTACCCACCAGATCGTGATCAAGATTTTCCTGCTCATAAGTGTCAGGATTCATGACAACATAAGCCATATCAGTAATGTAGAGTAATTCCCAGATCCGATGTTCCACTCGAACCTCTGTTACCTTTTCACCGGCTCTCCAAGTTTTATCAAGAACTTTTCCGGAGAGAACTCCTTTGAGTTTTGACCTGACAAAAGCCGGACCCTTCCCCGGTTTTACGTGCTGAAAGTATACAATCTGATACAGGATTCCATCAATATCTATTACCATTCCACGCCTGAAATCGCTACTTGTTGCCATCGCGCGAAGCCTCCATCTTAGTTTTCGAATTGTGTTAATCGCTCTAAACGAATATCAGGAGCTGTTTTCGTCAGCCATATCACAGACGATATCAATGGCATCAAGATAGCCAGTGATACCAGCCCCAGCGATAAATGCATCAGCAGCCCTGGCTGTAATCAGATCGCTTCTGAAAAATTCACGGGATAGAACCTGACTGATGTGAACCTCGACCACAGGACCTTCAAACGCGCTCAAAGCATCCAGAATTGCGATCGAATAATGTGAATATGCTGCGGGGTTGATAACGATTCCAATTGAATTCCCTGAAGCCCTGCCTATTGCCTGAACCAATTCACCCTCAATGTCAGATTGGAAGAAATCGATGGAAACACCTGTCGCGGAAGCCTTCTGTTCTATCTTTTTAATAAGTTCGCTCTGTGTTGTATTTCCGTAATGAGCCGGTTCTCGCTTACCAAGCCGTGAGAGATTGGGGCCATTAATGACGGTTATCATTCGGGGAGAATTCATTCAGCCTCTTTGTCATACGGTTTCAACTGAAGTTCATCCTTCTCCTTTTTAGAGAAGAAACCAATAAGGCTGCCGAATGATATCTGAGCATCAGGTTCATCCACGAGAGGAGACTCGGAGACCTCCTCTTCGGACACACCTTCTGGATCTGACTTGATTTCCTGTGATTTCAGAACCTTTGTCATTCTTTCAGTCTGTGGAAATACATCTGAATCCAGATTGGATTCATCAGTAGTCTCATCATCGTCATAAAGGCTTTTTGCCGAGTTCTGCTTTATTTTCGCATCCTCCAGCAAATCCCGTGCTTCTTCATCGCCTGGGTGCTCGAACAGGTACTCCTCGAGATAATCCACAGACTTGTTCCATTGTTTCTTCTGAAAATGAATCTGCGCCAGATTGAGAAGAGCAACAAGATTCTGGGGCTGAGCATCATGCGCATTGCGGAATACATCAAGTGCCTTTTCAAGAAAACCTGAATCACGAAAGCACTTCCCCTGGACGATGCTGATGGAAATGTTCCCATTCCATCTTCTTAACCCAATTTCAGTCATTTCCAGAGATTCGTCCAGCCTTCCTCCCTGCCTTAGAAGATCAGCAAGGCGAGCACAGACTGTAGGTGTAGGATGTTTAACCCATTCATTATCAAGTTTCTCTATCTCTCTGGAATAATTACTGCCCGCCATTTCATCCTCCTGCAAAGAAAGTATTCATTAGTATCCAGCCTTCACGAACATATGGTTCCTTTTCTCTGTGTTCATGGAAGATTTCCATATCCAGCAGATACCGTCGTCCATCAGCATGTAGAATATAACTGGTAAACGCTCCAGCGTTCAGATGATCAGGATTCCGCCACATTCCAAGAAGCTTCCACCCTCTGAGACCATGCAGCTCAAACGGATCTACCACAACCCTTGATCTATCAACCGAATCTGCAGACGCATTGTAGAAGTGGTGTCTTGCAACAGTTTCACGCCACAATACGGCTTCATCCGGATTCAGTACAATGTCATCATCAATCCATCTTATACTCAGAAGAAGCAGGCACTCATCGGATACGGTACGTTGATACTGAAGAAATCCGACATCCGGGTCCCAGTCGGAAAGATGGTAGGATTTGGGGATATCCATACTGAAACCAAGGGTTCGAAGACTGTCTATTCTCTCAGGACTGCTCATCTGTGTGGAAACGAAACTACTGTAGATATAAGCCGACAGATGCTCATTATACGAACGCTCTAGCAGTCTGGACAATTCCGCCAACTGCGTGAATTCAGGTAGAATGATACCAAAGACATCCTGTCCGGTTGCCCATACATTGTTTGCCTGGTAAATACCATCTATCTGCTGAAGCATATCGGGAAGCCGTTCCTCCTGCTCAGCAACAAAGAGGATGGTCCTCCTATTTTTGAGATCTCCTCTGAACATCTCTTCGGTGCATGAGGAGAAATTGAAAACGTTTTCAGTGTCTACTGTTGTAACATGAAGCTGAATGTCTTCCAGCAGTTCATCAACCAAACCATAATCAACACCTGATCCGTAAACAACAAGGACTCCCTTTACAGGACCGGTTGCAGGGCTCCTGCATGAAACCAGAAGGATCAGAATGGAAAGCGCTGACAGGTATTTCATTTGTTCTTCTTTCTCGAAAGGATCGGTGTGGCAAGCCGAACCAGAGATACAATTGCGGGAAGGAATCGCGCTGCGGAATCAAGCATCGGTGAGGTTCCTTTTATACCGTTTATCCTGTTCAGGAGCTCTGTAGACGCATTCGCTGTTCTGCCGATATCTTCCCCTGTCTTTTCGATCTCCAGCAGCGCTGAAGAAATACGGGGCATCAGCTCCTTTATCTCCTGACCAAGTGATTTCAGGGTGACATCCATTTCGCCGAGAGTCTTGTGCATCTTCAAAACAATTGAAATGAAGAAACCCAGACCAATGAACAGACCGGCAACACCAACCAGCTGTATTATGAAAAGCCCATTCATCCTATACTCCTAACTTTTTCTCTATACTGAAACCATCAGTCGCGGCTTCGTAGAATCACTATTTCAACTCTTCTATTCAGCTCCCTCCCCGCCTCGGTATCATTCGCGGCAGCGGGTCGCCTTTCACCAAACCATGTCGGCTCAATTTCCACATCAACGCCTTCGAGCTTCGAAGAGAGATACTCGGCAACATTGATTGCCCGATTTTTCGATAACCCGTCGTTATGTGAGAATGTACCATCGCTGTCTGCATGTCCTTCGACTGACACAAATACGCCCGGGTTGGCTCTAAGTGTCTGAATGACCTGATCAAGCGAAGGTATCTGATCACTTCTTATCTGTTCAATATTGTGATCGAAGTAAATACTGGATACAGGTAATCCCTGTCGTTCGGTCGCGACAATTACGAACTGGAACAGGTCAATCGGATCAGTTTCATAATAACAGTACTCGAGGTCTTCATTGATCTGCCTGACCTCAACATCAAGCGGGACTCCTCCCTGCACCCTCGAAAGACCAATGCTCAGAGGATCAATACGATTCTCATCCAGCCAGAGCTTATTCACACGGAAGCTTAAAGATGCCTCGAGAATGTCTACACTGTCAATCTCTCCATAAACTGTCCTCGGTTCAAGCATTACCAGTTCTGCCGGGCGGCAGGTAATAATGCAATCTCCGAAACGATCCAGATTCGTCTCGTAGTAATAGTAGGATTCATCCTCATCGAATAACGCTGCCGGTACTCTTTCAAGTGATCCATCGTCAAGAACCTGATATAAACGGAGAAGTCTCAGCTCCAGTCCATACTGTTCTATCCAGAATCTTGGTACCCTGAAAAGGGCTGTCAGATTACGGATATCCGATTGTTCAAGTGAGCTGTTAATGGG
>DAOWJX010000101.1 GCA_030640155.1 Candidatus Aegiribacteria sp.
GAGAACTTGAGTATCCTGTCTTTGACTATTACCCGTGCAAGTACAGTCCTCCCGAAGACCGATCATATCCTGATCAGATCGAATTTGATGAGATTATAGGTGCTACCAATCTTATGCCTTCCGGTTCGATAGATTATGAAGCTTATGCAGACCAGGATGAGATCTTCGCAGTTGATGACAGCGGCTGGTTCCGGGTCTTTAAGTTTGAGAATGTGACCAGTCATACTGATCCCCTTGAAGTATGCAGGATAGACAGTGTCCTGCTACCTCAGTCATTGCGGAATAATCCCGTATGGGCAGCAAGTGATTTCAGAGCAGTAGATGTAAGCGATAGGGATTCAACACGCATAGGCTAAACGGTGCTGTTGTATTCTTCGATGAGGATTATCCTGATGAGAATATGGTGATCTTTCATAATGGTTCTGATATTGTATTTCTGGAAGACGCACTGGAAATGCCCGTACATGCTTGGGAAATGACCACTGTCTGTGTTGGAGAGTATAACTATCCGATGCATCATCCAACGGATTCCTTAAGACGGGGAAGTCTGATCAGTCACGGTGAATTGAGAATTCTTGTCTGCTATCAACTCAGGCGAAGCGGAGTGATTTATGACAGAGCCAGGATATTCGCATGGGATTACGAAGCAGAAGTGTTCATTGATGTTACTGGCGAGTCCCAGGGTCTGCAGCTTGATATTGAACCAGCCAAAGCCGTCTGGGGCGTATTCTGGCCAACGCATAATTATTGGTCGGCTTATAATTCTGACGATCAGAGCGGGTTTATTATATCCGACACCAGTGGTAACTATCAGTCCATCTATGAATATATTCCTCAGGACAGCACTGTGCCTGAGTGGACGGTATCCGATGAATTCACAAACCTTTTCGAGTGGGATGAAACATCGTTCATAGCCAGGCAGACAAACAGTTTCCCCTGCTTCACTGCAGGAATGGATTACATCTGTCACCTCAAAGTAGGTGATTCGATATATGAGGCTGTTCTTGAATTCGCTTCAGACTCTGGAGGAAGCCCGAACAGTGCTCTGACCGTTTACGAAAGCTCTTCCTTTGATCTGCCGGAGTCTTACGACTTCTTTGATATAAACGACGCTGCTTCCATCAGGCCCATGAGATTCTATGATGACGCTCTGCTGGTCTCCTTTGATTATCCTGGTGATAGTTCTGAAGTATATCGAAGTACTGGAAATATTTACTTCAGAGGAGGAGATGATATCAGTATTAGTATGGATACTAATAGGTTTATTAAAAAGAAGATCGCGTCAGACGAATCACCGCTACTTGCCACAGCGAGAGTATACAATGTAAGACAGACGTACAGGGTACCACTTGCTTCACATCCTGTGGAATACCCATCCCAATTCACTCTACTCTATAGCGATATCCCGGTTGAAAATTCATCCGACTACTTTACGGATATGCATGTAGCTATGGATACAATGTTCGTATACGGTATTGACGGCACTTCCAGAGCCAACTGCCTGATGCACAACCTCCGTTGCGAAGGGAGAAGACAGGATGGTCAGGTTACTTTCTACCCATCATCGGACACTCTTCTCTATCTGATGACCACATCACTGGTCCACGGCTCCAGGGGTATTCACATGAGAGCCCTTGATTTTACCATGATGTGCGGCAATGGAGGAGGTTCTGCTCAAGTAGGTACATACAGATGCCCGGATCTAATGCTCAATTGGGGACCAAGTGTAGAGACCACTAATCCTGATATGATTGGCAGACTGCACGATGTCGTTCAGATGCTCACCGGGAAGAACACTTCCAATCCTGACTTCATGTCTGTCCTTATCTCTGATGACTGGGATATCATGGATAGTGATGATGCAGAGAATGCAAGGTATTTCGAAATTGGCGGTTGGGAAACGGACTTGGATAACGATTCTCTCAACTTTATTACTTTCATAGAATCGTCATCTAATAATATTCTTTTGCTTGCAATCAATGATTCATCAGAGATACTTGATTATTACGCCAGCAGCTACTACTACATACACTTCCCGAATAAGAATGGCTTAAGATATACTCCCCACCATGTAGCAGGCTTTGTCGCTGGACAGTTTGATTATACTCCAGATCTTGCTCTCAATTTCTTCGAAATGCCAGCGTATACCGCCAGCCTGTACTGGATTGAGTGGGAAGTTGATTGATTAAGGTGGAATTCTATTAGTGCCATATGGATTCTGTATTCTGACTAATTATCCCTGATGATGATACATCTCCTGGAAGCGGTATTTTCACCTGCGACCAGTCTAATCAGGTACATACCTGAGCAGAGACCGGAGCCATCGAAGTACTCGGAGTACATACCTGCAGGAACAACCTCATCAACAAGGATCTCAATCAGTCGACCGGAGAGATCAAATATTGAAAGATTTACTTGTGAAGCTTCATCAAGCTGATAACACACAGTACATGATGAGCTGAATGGATTGGGGAAGGATTTCAGAACAAGCATTGTTTCAGGTGGAGATGATTCTTCCTCTTCTACAGTAAGCCAGTAGTTAACAGCCCCTCCTCCGAAGGCTCCCATGTCGTTACGTATAAGACCCATGGCTGGCCAGAGGGCATAACCTGGATTGAAGGGATCCTCGGGGTCGTTGTATTCATAAGCGGGATTACCTGCGTCTATGCAGGGAGAGATGTACGAGAGATGATAATCACCAAGAGGCCCCGTCTCAAACTGAGGATCGATATCAATGTTGCCGGGTCCCCAGTAGAGGGTAGCATAAGTATCCAGGAAGATTGAATCCTGTCCATACTCAACATTGCTGTATTCAATAAATGCATGCGTTGAATCAGCAAAAGCAAGAAGATAGATCTGCGATCCTATTAGCGCATTGTTTCCCCAGATAATAGAATTTGTGACAAAAATAGAGTCGTTCTTACTCTGAAGCCCTCCTCCTCTTACGGTGGCAGAGTTAAATGCAATAGTATTATTCTCCAGGCAAATATTACCACTAGAGTATTCACCTACTCCCCCACCGTATACAGCGGTATTCTCAATAATAAGATTTCCGATGATAGTTGTTATTGCACCACCTATGAAAACTCCACCTCCGGATCCGCCATCATTTCCGGAAATGTAATTACCACATAGTAGTACATTTGTGCTGCTTATTCCGATACCACCACCATTATGATCAGAATAGTTATCACTGATATTATTGTTGATAACTACTGCTGTATCACCCCAGATATAAAGTCCACCACCATCCTGAGAATTATTATTCGTAATTGTGCAGTCAATAATACATGGAGGGTCATTTTCATCAGAGCTTCCAATAAAGAACCCACCACCATATGCCCATGCATTATTATTGTAGACAGTACAGTCTGTCATGAACATTGATGAGTGCTGTAAGTATACTCCTGCTCCGCTTCCAGCAAGGCAGTCCTTGATAATATTGTTCCGAATTGTCGGTGAAGAGTTGGTGATGTAAAGTCCACCGCCATGATCAACCGGATCTTGTTTTCCCGATGATGTAGCATCTGAGATCTGGTTCCTTAATGTAAAGCCCTGCAATACAGCAGTACTGTCCTCACCTCCTGTGAACATCACGCAGTGGAAGTCCATGAAGGTTCGAATGAGAGTGTTTTCGGGACCGCCTGCGCTCATCACAACTATGTTCTTCCCCTGGAAGCCTATGGGTCCTCCATATTCACCGGGGGACACAAGTACCGTATCACCGTCCTGAGCAGCGCTGATAGCACTTTGAATGGAAGGGTATTCAGAGGGAACGAGAAGGGTGTCGGCAGTAAGTAAAGCGCAAAAGGCAATCAGAAGTAACACTGAATTCTTCATGATCAGTATACACTCCGTTCATATACTGAATGTAACTGTTTACATTGCCTAGGGCAATTCTGTACTGGTTTGAGCATATTTGAGATCAGGTTGGTTTTAGTGACTAATCATCCCTGACGATGATACACTTTCTGGAAGTACCATCATTGAAATGGTCGGAGATATCGGTAGGTCATTGGCTATATTGATAATCGCATATCAGGAACTTCTAGAATTATAGAACTCTCAAATTATGGATTGGCGCCTCGACGAGGACTCGAACCTCGGACCTAGTGGTTAACAGCCACCCGCTCTAGCCAACTGAGCTATCGAGGCGCGCAATGATCGACGGCAAAAATACCCTTAGATGCTTGAATCGTCAAGCGAACGGTGCTGGAGAAAACCCCGGAGTTTCGCAACTCCGGGGCTTCAGTTGTTCAGGCCTGCTCCTCAGTTAAAGTCGGAGGAGTTTTACCGTAGCTGAATTACCGTTGTTATCAATCACAACGGCGAAATAGGTTCCACAGGGGACAGGTGTTGTGTTAGAAGAACCATCCCATGCGTATGAACCATCAAAGGAATCCTGTACTATCAGATGACCCTGAATGTCGAAAATTGTAATTTCGCTGTTTCCAGCAAATCCTTCTCCTGTAATAACAACAGAAGAGAGGAATGGATTCGATGAGACTGTGATATTCAAGGGATTATCCGGATCTGAAGACCCGATACCCTCTGTCAGGTCGATTTTGTAAATCAGATCCATTTCCATATTGCTTAACCAGAGATATCCCTCAGGATCAATGGCTACTCCTCTTGCAGAAGAAACCATATCGGAATCGATGTAGTCAACCACTACTCCTGATCGGTTGTATGCCTTGGCAGGAATACTTGCATTGTCAGATGCAACCCATACTATGCTGTCAGGTGTGATCGCGATATCTCGAGTCTGTGAATATCCGTTGAAATAGACATGTTGAGCCCTGCTGGTGATACCTGGCATATTGTAACGATATACTCTGTTCTGTGATCTTGAGCCAAGATAAAGATAATTATCCCGTGCTGAAAGTCCCGTCACCGACGAGACAGGGTTGCCTCAACCACCACACATGGCTACAGAACCTGAGAATGCTCCCTCAGGTGTATACTTGTAGACATATCCGGTTGTTGCATTGTTCCATAGTCCTACACATAGAAGGTCGGAATATTCACTGTATGCGAGACCTGTGGGGAAGTAGGTTGATGGATGTGCCACGTAGAAACTGGTCAGCACTGATCCGGAAGTAGGATCAATACTGTAGACGTAATCCGTAACCTCGTCGACAGCCCATAATTGGCCGTCAGCACCCCAGGCAAGGCCGCTTATATTGGTGTCAGGTGCATCCAGAGTAAGCACCACGCTGTTAGCAGTGACAGCTGACAAAACGAGGAACAGGCAGAAGATTACAATCTTCATAAATACCCCCTTAATTGGTTGGAAATACAAATGCAAATATTATTCCTATAACAATCAACGTCAATCACGACTATTTTGTTCCGGCATAATCCCGGAAGCAGCAGCAGAAAACGTTTTTTTACCTTCTTATCCTGATCTCATCTCTAGCCATTTGCATGAATGAGATTGTTCTGGAATTCCCTGAATTCATACTGAGTTGCTATTGCAAAAGCATGGTGTATATTGCGGTACTTGCCAACGCGATTGTATTATCGTATAGTTTGGCCGGATTAAAAGAAGCAATTATCTATTATTTTGTGAACTGTGTACTGAAGAGGTTACGACATTCCAGATTCGAATTCAACAATCACATTCCCAGTTCGCTATTATTATAGCTGGTCAAACAGTTTATATATACATGGTATGCTACTACATAAGTAGCACGGCTCCGGGCCGACTCCCGGTTGTGCAATACCCCCATTCCGGGGGAGAAACAGCGGCATAAGCCGCAAACAGCGGCATAAGCCGCATGGTACTGTGGGACAGATGTCCCGAGAACAGGAGTTCTAATGAGCAGAAAGCTATTTGTTGGTGGATTACCCTGGGCAACAACGGACGAAGGCCTCAGAAAGGCATTCGAAGAGTTTGGTGAAATTGAAGAAGCCAATGTTGTCCGTGAACGCGATACAGGAAGATCAAGAGGCTTTGGCTTCGTAACTTTCGATTCGGAAGAGGGAGCCAAGGCAGCTCAGGAAGGCATGCACGGTCAGGAGATCGACGGTCGTCCAGTCAGAGTTGACTTTGCACACAGCAAAGCCAGACAGGGCAGAAACGATTTCTAAACTGATCTGACAACAGTGCTTTTTTAAAGAAGGGGGGCAGCAACAGCTGCCTCCCTTTTTGAGTTATCAGTGTATTTTCTCAAACCTGACTGCAAAGATCGATGGCCAGTACTTACCTGTGATTAGAAAAGCCTGTCTCTCGGCATCCCATGCGATTCCGTTCAGAGGTCCTGCGTTTAATGTGTCATCGGGTGATAACAGATCAGATGCATCAATGAGGGCTTCAACACATCCTGATGCCGGATCAATTCGCAGTATTCTGTCTGAATTCCATTGATTAGCGTAAATCCATCCGTCTACATATTCAAGTTCATTGAGATATATCTGAGGAACATCACCAAGAGTAACAATGATGCTCCTGATTGTATTGAAATCGGAGACGTTTCTGAAAGTGAGCAGAAAACTGCCGTCGCTCGTGACAACCGTATTCCTGTCTATCGCACAGATTCCCCACCCCTGAGTTTCAATTGTGCCTGTAACAACTGGCTCCGGATCTTCCAGATTCCATGAAAGCACAAGTCCTGATCTCCATGTGAGCTGAAATATTGTGTCCTTAATGATTGTGATACCCTCACCGAAGAGAGTAACCGGCAGGGGCCATTCCTCCAGAAGTTCTCCGGTTGATGGATCGAGCTTGCGCAGACTGGATGAGCCATAGAGTCCTGTAGATTCCCAGAGAATTCCTTCCCGGATCTCAAAACCCTGTGTGAAGGCGGTGGTATCATGAAAGAGTGTATCCAGAACCACCACCTGAAGAGTCTCGGGAAGAGGATTCGAGTGTTCGGTTATGGAGGAATCACCGGTTCCACCGCATGAAATCGTTAACCATGCAAGGAATGCTGTCAGCAGGAGACAGAACCGGTGAGAGATGCGCAAAATATTTCTCTAATCTCTGGTTCTTGAACTGCCTGAACCGCCTCTCGAACCTGAAGATCCGGTGTTATCCTGATCATCGGAAGATGATCTCTGAGGTCTGGTTCCCGTATTGGTGGATTCATTCCCGGTGGATGAGACCGTTCCGGAAATGTATTCCAGAAATCTGGCAGTTCGAACAGGGTCAACCTCTGACTGCGGGAGAGTGGAGAGTACTTGACCAACTGCTTCAAGGCGATCCTCAGGTGAGGGATGGGTTTCCCAGAATCCGGGACCGGATCTATTATCCGTTTCGCAGAGTTTCACGAGAACCTCAGTCAATGCTTCAGGATCGTATCCGGCTGCCGAGCAGATTTCAACAGCAAGACTGTCTGCCTGATATTCGGTATCCCTGCTGTATCCCTTCGTGATGAGGTTTGAAACAACATCCTCAACCAGATCGCCATAATCATTCACAACGGACTGCACTTCGCTGCTGCCCCATTGTTCAGATGATTCTTGAGCTACAGTTGCACCGAATTCTGTCCATCTTGCCTGATCTATGGATGATATGCCGTGGCTCAGAGCCACATGAGAAACCTCGTGGGCAATGATAGCTGCCAGTTCATCTTCGTTTGTTGCTTTGTCAATCAGGCCACTGAAGATGAAAACAAAGCCTCCAGGGCAGGCCAGAGCGTTGATCTGATCATTGTCAAGCACCATGAAATGATATCCGCCGAAAAGTGTTGGTTGAGGGGAAGAACAGGCGACGGTCTGTCCAATGAGATTCACATACTGCTGAAGGGCAGGATCATCAAGAGGCTGATACATTGTGAGTATTGTTGCGGCAACGGATCGGCCAAGATAGTACTCCTCTACTTCAGTGATCTCCTGGTTTGCCGTGTTGAACGCGTCTATAACGTTAAAGGCGCTCTGTACATCATCGCCGCTGATAGTATCAACAATATCTCCAAGACCGAATGCTATGAGAACTGTGAGGAGTATGTTTCCAATGGGGATCATCTTATCGCCTCCTCTTCAATTAAATCTCCCGTCAGCAGGAACTGAAACAGCTCTTCAGGTGAAACAGGACACATTGTTTCCATGTAATCAACCTTTGTGAAGTCAAGCTCAGGGTGTTCCGATGAGTAAGCATTTTCTATTTCCTGACTGAAGCCACGACCGGCAAGCATGATCTCATCTGAAGTAACTTCACC
>DAOWJX010000140.1 GCA_030640155.1 Candidatus Aegiribacteria sp.
CCCCTCCGAGCTTAACGTTTTCGACCTGACCGGGCGGCTAGTGGATACGCCTTTCAGGGGTGAGATCACGGGTACTCAGTCACTGAACTGGGATGTTTCAAACCTTGTTCCCGGTATGTATTTCCTCCAGCTTGTGCAGGGAGATGAAGTATCAACAGCGAGAGTGATGGTTATCAGGTAGTAGCATTCGGGGACATGCAGGCTCTGCTGCGTGTCCCCCCCATATATAAATGCATATTCTCTGGAAGGAGACAGAATGAACAAACGTACATTCATCGTTCTTGCCGCAGCACTGATGCTTTCATCCGGTGTTGTAAGCGCGGACTGGCTTTATGCTGTAGATGGAGATTACCTCTACAGTGTAGATCCTTTCGATGGGACATGGAACTCCCTTTCCTCGTCATGGAGTGGAACCGAATTGCTGACATCCTGTCAGGGTAATCTGTATGCCATTCAGGGAGATAACCTTTACATTGCCGACCCGGAAAATGGCTACTGGGAATCTCTCTCAATGACGTGGGATGGTGCTAATGCCTTAACAGCCAGTACAACTTCTCTATACGCATGTCAGATGGGAACCATATACAAGATCGACCCAGGCAATGGGAGCTGGGAAAGCATTCCCGGTGTTTACGATGGAACACAGTTCCTCGCATGGGCCGGAGGAGCACTGATGGTTATTCAGAATGATGTCCTCTACAGAACAGATCCTCTCTCAGGTGATTATACGGAGTTTTCCTCCTCATATGCCGGAACTACCGCAATCGTGGGAAGTTCAAACGCTTTGTACGTTATTCAGGGTGATATTCTCTATAAGATAGATCCGCATACCGGCGACTATTCCGACCTTGGAGGAGGATATCAGGGTGTAACTGAAATGGCTGTGGCTGACGGCCTGATCTATACTATCTGGGAAGGTACCCTCTGGGTAACCGATTCGGATACTGGTGAATTTGCCGGTCTTACCGACAGCTGGGAGGGTGCTACGGCGTTCTGCTCGCTTTAAGAGTGCTTATGTGGGGACACGCACCAGAGCGTGCATGTCCCCATGGGGCGAGGTTTATTTATGGGGGACACACGCACCAGAGGCTAGGTTTTTGGGGGACACTCACCATAGAGTGGATGTCCCCGAACGCTGAAAACAGTTCCTTCTCTTAAAAAGACAAGGTAACCCTTCGCGGGCAGACCAAATAATCTGGAAACATCCTGAATGTATTGCTGCTGCTTCTCGATATACTGCTCCGCGACCTGCTCCGTGGTTCTTCCGTCAAATGTATCTGTCTTATAGTCCACGACAACAAGTTCGTTTTCAATTCTGAGCAGAAGGTCGATGTACCGTTTCTCCAGTCCGTTGCATGTGCTTGCGATGTATGGATATTCTCTGCTGATTACGAGCGATTGTTCAATACTGAAAGGAAGTTCCATCTGGAACAGTTTCAATGACAGTTCCCTGATCTCATCAAAGTCATCACCATACATTTTTTTTAGAATACTGTCATGTTCCGCAAACCAGCCGAGGGGGTTGGAGAAATCGATTTTATGCAGAACGGCGTGAACATCGTCACCTATTCTGGCTCCTCTTCGCTGCCAGTTTTCCGGTTTCATCTGAACTTCAAACAGTTCTTCTCCGTTATCGGAATAATTCCCGTTTATTACCGCACTCGATCCGGCAGCTTTGATGAAAGGCAGTTCATCCACCTGTTCCATCTCTTCAATTACGCAGCACTCGGGATCCTTTTCAATTGCTGCCTGCAAGCTTGTCCACTGTATGCCCGCGGGGAAGTTTCCAGGTTTTTCCAGAGGGGTGGCAAATAAAACCAGAGACTCTCTGGGTCTGGTTACTGCTACATACAGAAGTCTTCTCAGCTCCGCGCTTTCCCTTGCCTTATTCTTCTGTGTTATTTCCGGCCAGAAAGGTGTTTTCAGTTTGAATTTATCTTTCCTGTCCATGGGAATACCAAGATTGAATGCGGCTATCTCATCATGATCATAGGAGATGACCTGAGTTCTGGAACCTGTGCGTCCGGAATGGCTTTTCGGCAGAGCGGCCAGAATAACGTGCTTCCATGCCAGACCTTTTGCCCTGTGAACCGTGGTCAATGTCACCGCGCTGCCGTCAGACGGAACGTTTGATGGTTCTTCTGCCCTTGCGGGAGAAAGATTCTCATCCAGAAAGCCAAGTAATTCCGCGGAGGTCGAAATAACCCCTGAAAGGACCTGCTCCAGAATGTACTGCAGATTACCAAGTCTCCGGATCTCCTGATACGCGGTTGCATGGATCACTGGAATCATCTCAGTCTGAAAAAACAGTTCGAAGAGGAAATCAGCCAGAGGAAGGGTTCTGATAGATTCCCTGAATTTTCTAAGGCATATGTTTGCCTGGAGTATCGAAAGGGGACAATTCTGTTTCTCATCCAGATATCCTGTTGTACCATTTTGAATTGCAGTGTTGATAACAGGATCGGATATCCCGAAGAACAGCGAGCGCAGAGAATGCACCCATGCGAGCATATCGTTCTTGTAGAGCAAACACCTCAGCAGTTCCTTCAGGTCGGTAATTTCCGGACGTACGCGAAAATCTCTTGTAGCGTCCACAAAATAAGGAATGCCCTCCCTCTCCAGCACGTTGACGAAATGGTGAAGGTGAGTTGCTGACCGCATGAGCAGGGCATAATCTCCGGGAGATTCACCATCTGCAAATCCGCTCGAGAGATAAGCGGCAAACCATTCTGCCTGCATTATGGTTTTGTAGGCTGGTTCACTGTACCTGTTCTTCAGATTATCCGGCAGGTCGGGGAGAAGTACTACTTTTACAGGGACTCCCTCAATCGCTTCAGGGCAAGGTTCTATCGCCGAATAGTCGCATCCGTATGCTTCCTCCTCAGCCGTTTGTCTTTCAAACAGCTCGGATCCGAAGGTATTTACAAAGCGGACTATCTTTCTGCTGCTCCTGAAATTAGTGGTAATCGTCTCTTCAATGGCACCACTGCTTTCAAGTTTCGTTCTGAAATCGCGATAGGTCTCTATATCCGCATTTCGCCATCCGTAAATGGATTGTTTGTCATCCGCAACGATAGTAATTCTGCCCTCTGGAAGCATACCGGCCTGCTGAATGAACGCGGTAAAAAGATTGACCTGATCCGAACTGGTATCCTGGAATTCATCTATCAGAATATGATCGAATTTATCTGAGAGACACCCCGCCAGCACACCACTGTTGGAAATAGCTTTCCATGCGGTATAAAGCAGGTCATTGTAGGACAGCCTGCTTCTATCACTGTCCCATTTGCTGCGAAGCTCCTCCGCGAATGAACTGGCAAACCCCCACGTCTGTTCAGTGATTTTCCCTGATTTAAGGACAGGCGCAATCCTTACAAATTCTTCTCTCGCTTCACCAAGAACCGCTTTTGCCGCGTCTTTGTCAGTCCAGTTCTTCCCGCTTCCTGAATTGAGTTTGATGACGGAACAAAGTCTGGTGACCTCTTCGTAATCACCATCTGAAAGATTTTCTCGAAGATTCTTCAATCCCGCAATGAACTCTGCTCCAATCCTGAACAGTTTGTCGGAATGATCATTGCATTCATCGAGAATTTCTTCGATAGCGGAACCATACTTATTCTCGAAAACATCCAGAATTGACAAAGCTGCAGTCCTGTCTCCTATATTGTCCATTGAAACCAGCCATCGGCGCTCTTCTATTCCACGCGCTATTCCAAGCATTCTGTCAGTACCTGTCTGAATCAGAGCATCTTTACTGTCCCAGAATTTATCCCTTTCAAGCCGGAGAAGCCATGCATCCCATTCACGCATTATCTCGGATGGAGTGAAATGCCCATCCGTTGTCGAGAAGGCTGGATCAACTCCGGTGAAATTGAAATACTCCCTGAGCACTCTCGACGCAAATCCGTGTATAGTCGTAATCCACGCTCCAGGGATTACTGAAAGGGCTTCATTAAACTCCTTTTCGCCAGAATTCTTCAGTGAGCGCAGTTTTTCTCTAATTCGGGAACGGAGCTCTGCTGCTGCAGCATTTGTGAAAGTCACAACGGCAAGTTTCTCAAGCGGAATTCCGATCCTCAGCAGTTCCATGACCCTGTCAACTATCAGAGTTGTTTTCCCTGTACCAGCGCTGGCCTGAATAAACACATTTTTTCCGTTTTCAGCGCGGATTGTCTCTCTTGCTTTCATATCGGAGGGGTTCATTTCAGTTTTCATCGGATACTTATCATCCCGCTGAGCAGTTCCATTCTGCCGTCAGAGACAGCTTTATTCTTGATTCTCTGAGATGGTGTTTTCCTGCACAGATTTTTAAAATTGCAGAATTCGCAGTTCCCGGTTGGAATCGGCGGGAAAATGCCTTCCTGCATCATTGAAGCTATTCTCTCGAAATTCTTCTGAACGGCTTCCATGATCTGCTCAATGCCATCACCGGAATAACCGACCAGTCTGCCCGGTTCCCTCGCTGAAATACCGGCATAAGTTACCTTTGATATATTTTTGCCCGGGAAGCAGCTTTTCATCATCTGGTAATAGAATGGAAGCTGGTAATACTTCCCTCTTTCAATTTCCTTTTTCGATGGAAGTTTTCCTGTCTTCAGATCAAGCACAACCAGATTTTCACTTGTATCCTCAAGAATAAGATCGATCCTGCCGCAGATATCAAGATCGCCGATTTTCCCCTGCAGATCTACTTCTCTGTCGATGAATCTCCATTCCTCAGAAGCAAGGGCATCAAGACTCCTTCGGATGATCTCCTTCTGGTTTTCCAGAAAGAGTTCCTCGAGATAAGAGTTTCCGAGTTTCGATTCAAGATCGGATTTATCAGCTTCACGGAGGAGAATACTTATTATATCACTGTCGGCAGGCTTCCAACCATATACGCGGATAATCTCCTCAACTGCTTCATGTACGATTTTACCTTTCAGGCGGGCATCGGGAGAGCTGCTCATGAGAGGCAATGTTCTCTCATTCAGTCCCCATAACTCCCCGGCAAGAAAGGCGAATGGACATCTTACATAACGCTCAAGCATGGTTGCTGTATATACATGCTTTCTGAATGGAGATATCTCAATGATACCGTCGTAGCAGTCAAATTTGCCGGGATCCATCCGGGAAATCTCTGCAGTGAGAGAGCCAACAAAGAAAGGGTTTCCTTGTAGATTTTCACTGCTCACCTTATAAGCTCTCTTCTGCCCCTGATGTGTTCCGCCAAGCATCTGCTCTACCGCTGAGGCAGAACTCACGCTGAACCATGCGGGATCGGGAGAATAATCAGAATCGGTTGTAACAAGATTTGAGATGAATGAAGACGGATATATCTCACTTCCAGCAGCATCCCTCTGCCGGTAGATTATATCCAGCGTTCTGCCGGCAGTTTCTCCTGCCTGCCTGAGCAGATATCCGTCCTCAATTTCTCTTTCGGATTTCAATGTCATCTGCAGTTTTTTGCGTAATTCATCACTGAGGCGAGGATCCTCAATTGAAGGGCTGGGGTAGACTCCCTCTTCCAGATCCATCAGTATAACACTGCTGAAGATGCCTCCCCTTGCCTTCTCAATAGTGAGAATCTGAAAACCATGTCGAGAGCCTTCTCTCAGGACAATGGTCTTCTCCTGGTAATACAATCGAAGAGCGTCCGTGAATTGCTTCCATGAAATTTCTCGATCCCAGCGAAAACTATCTGGATCGAAAAGAGCTTCCATCAACTCTGAAGGCAACTCTCCTGTTGATATATCTACCACTAGAGCTTTCAACAGGTTGAGATAATCTACGGAAGCCGCAATATCCGGGAGACCGCAAAAGAAGTCATCCAGTTTCCGCAGAAGTCTCCCTGACTTGTTGCCGCTATTGAGGGAAACGAACCAATCTCTCCAGTGCTCGCGTCCCATGCGGATTCCACTTGTTTCAACGATCCTGGCGATTTCAGACGGACCGGGATTAAGATCATCTGAAAGAATACCACTGGATAGAATCTCTTCAATCAGGGTATAGTGAAAATCTCCTTCATTGAGACGCGCCAGATCAAGTACGAATTTTCCTGCGGGCACTGTGGATAGTTTTGCTTTAAGGGAACAAGCGGTCGGAACGCCTTCATGGTGAGCAAGAAACACAAGACTCTCACCAGTGTTTTTCCTTCGGATCACAGCTATTTCTGAAAGTGGAATATTATATTCTGTATTAAGCTCGATGATTCGCTTCAGCGCTGCCCTTGAAGCACCCATTTCTCCGGAAACAGCAGTAATACTGAAACCATCAGCAGGTACTGATGGGCGGGGTTGTCCGTGAAGAGCTTCGAAGAAATTCCCGAAGGGATTCATTGCTTCCCTGCCTCCAGGCATCCTGATTGAAGCAATACCTTGATCTTCAAGCAATTTCCTGGTTCTGATATAAACCTTATTCCACTGAGAGTTCTCCTCCAGTGGGCTGAACCAGAATATTCTTGAGCTAAGATCAAAGAATCGTCTGAGAAATCGTCTCTGAGCAGGATTGAGATCATAAAAGCCGTAAAAAACAATTGCTCCCGCTTCTTCATGTGGAAGTAGCTGTTCCATAATCATATCTCCACAGCATGTATAATGCTCTCTGCGATATGCACTGTACTTCCCGAATACTCTTCCGATAACGATTTCTGTTTTCGTCTGTTCCTCCGAAAGCGAAAGGGAGGTCTGCTCGTATATCTCCGGAGTTACTCCATGTTCAAAGAGGTTCTCAAAAAATGTTCCCATGGAATGAGCTGTTTCGGAATTCGTTCTGAGATTGTAGAGCGGTTCACCCGGCTCGATCACTTCCATTGCCCGCATAGTGAAAAGAGTTCTGTCAGCGTGACTTACAGTCTCCATAACCATGGGTACGGCACTAAGTTCAGAAGCAAGATGCCTGATGCCAGGGAGGAACTTCACCCCGCCAATGATCCCCCCTGCGGTTGCCTTCAGAAGAAGCTCACGAAGTCTATCCAGCTGTC
>DAOWJX010000260.1 GCA_030640155.1 Candidatus Aegiribacteria sp.
ACATTTGCTCCCGCGTTGAAACACCGAAGCTGACCATCCTCTCTCAGACGCTCAAAAGTACTCGTTGCCGGTATAAGTGTGTTTTTTAAGAATAACCTCATAGCGGCTATGAAGCGAAGACCCAGATCAACATCACCAACAGGATAGTCCTCGAGAGGTGTCCCCTTCGCCGGGAGAAAGACAGATACACTCGACATGTCAACATTCAGATTCTTCATAAGGATCAGATCATCAACAAGAGAATCCACTGTCTGCCCGGGAAGCCCGAGGAGAGGTCCGGATCCGATATGATACCCGTGTTCACGGAGAGTTCGGAGCCATTGTATTCTGTCCTCCAGCAGGAAGCCGGGCTTCATCTCTTCGAACAGCTTTTTACTGGAAGTTTCATGTTTGAGAATGAATTTTCTGGCTCCGGCTTCAAACCAGTAGTCAAGGTCACCTACTCTGTGAATCCCGACACACAGAAGCACCATCATACCCATGTCGGATATTCTACGAATAACATCTCCCAACCATTCAGCGTTGTATTCCTCACTTTCAGCCGCCTGGAGAAAAAAGGTTCTTATCCCGTTCGAAAGCGCGGTTTCAGCTACGGATACAATTTCATCAGGGTTAAGTGTGAATCTGAGGATTTCCGTGTTCTCTGTTCTCATTCCACAATAAACACAACTGCATCGGCACGTGTTGGCAAATTCAATTACAGCCCGAATGAAAGCCCTGTCACCAAAGTGAAGCCTTCGTACTTCTCTTGCGGCTTCGAACAGTATTTCCGATTCTTCATCTGATGAAAGAAGGATCGCCTTCAGATCATCTTTAGAAAAGCAATTGTTCAACCGGTCAGTAATCCATCTCTGATCAATACGCTCCATTAACATCATCCTTTTCAAGCCTGTGTTGAATCATTGAAAGAACATCTTCTGTTTCAGGCATGATTCCTGTCCATATCCGGAACGACTCCGCAGCCTGATATACAAGCATCGATTCCCCTGTGAATACCCTTGAGCTTCGAGTATGAAGAAGATTCCTCCATTTCCAGAATCGGTTGTAATTCAGGTCAATAAAGAACCTGTCCTTCAGAGATACAGCATCGACCGGAAAGGAATCGTCATCATTCCATCCCAGCGTTGTTGCGTTTATTACAGTACAGTCTTCTGTATTCAGTATGGCAGATTCTATTTCGTTCAGTTTCCGAGCAGGGGAATTTCCTCTCCATGCTTCCGGATTCCTGCCGAATACAGCAGGTTCCGCTCCATCGGACGAGAGCACTGAATCTACCGCAAGCGCGACACTTCCGGCTCCAATAATGAAAAAGGGTTCAGGCGGTGACAGGAGTGAAAGAAGATACCGGAAACCGCAGGTATCAGTATTGTAACCATAAGTCACTCCTTCAATTCTATGAATAGTATTTATTGCTCCAATTAGAGCTGCATCTCCCTCGATCTCATTACAGATTCGGTAAGCAGCAGCTTTATGAGGATAAGTAACGTTCAATCCCGTAATCCCTGTTTTCAGAAGAATGGATGCCTCATTCACAAACAGCTCCGGCATCAGGGGGTACAATTCGTATTCTCCGTTCAGGTCACAGAATTTGAGATATTCGGAATGAATGAACGGAGATAATGAGTGTTCAAGAGGCCAGCCTGTAAGGCCAAGTCGATAATATTTATCCGGTTCAGGCATGTCTCATGGTCCGAACTCGCTGAAATAGCCTGTAAAGCCAGTCAGCCGGGCCTCCGGTTTTGTAGAATACCGGATCGAAGAAGTCACAATCTTTGTCAACCAGTCCCTCGTTTATCATCTGTGACGCAATGGGGGAATGAGCGTATGCCCTTATGGTTCCGATATTCACAAACGTTTCTTTGTGACCAAGCATCAACCTGACCCTGAACATGAACCAGAGTTTTCTGAGTAATGAACCAAATCCCTCTCCCGGATTCCCGTTGAAGAAATTGATACCAACATGAAAACCCAGTGCTCTTGCGGCCTTTACTGCGGGAAGAAGATCCGCTGCCTTTCCCCGCTTGCCCATCCTTAGAAGACCTCTGTCAGAAATCGCATCCGGCGAGAAATCAACTTTTACAGCTCCGGCGCGTCTCATTCTTGCAAGCTGATCAGGTGTTATACTGTCATCAAGCCACGCACTCCAGGATAGTTTCGTCTCAGATACCTCAATAGCAGACAGAAGTTCCTCAAAATAGTCCTCCGGAGCGTTGAACACCGAATCAACGAACTGAAATCGCGAAACACCGAGCTTCTCCAGAGTCCTGATATCTTCCAGAACCTTAGCTACGGGTCTTTCTCTGAATACTTTCCCGCTGAGATAGCTGTACGTACAGTAAGTACAATTGAATTCGCAGCCCCGTCTGCTCTGGATACCAATGGCGTCATCGGTTGAATAGAGTGATATGTCCAGAAATGTGTAATCCGGAGAAGAGACAGCATCAAGCTCAACGTTCCTCCAGGGCAGCAATCTGCCTCCACCCCACTCCGGAATACTCGAACCAAGCTCGATGTGACTCAATAGCGCCGGAAGCCGATCCTCACCTTCTCCAGGCAGACCATAATCAATCCGAGGATACCGATCCAGAATTATCTCAGGGTATATGGAAAAACCGGTTCCCCCTACTATTAAAGAGCCTTTCCATTGTTCCAGAACATCAATGATCTCCTTAAAGGGTGTCATATATGAAAAAGTTACAGGATAAGTGCTGTCGTCAATGTTGCGCAGGGAGATGCATACAACGTCAGGTTTGAACGATTCAAGCTCAATCCTCAGAACATCTGCGAATTCAGAATACAGACTTAAATCCAGCCCCCTGATGTCGTGGTTTCTGAGCTGTCCGGCAAGACAGGCAAGACCCAGGGGGAATATGGGTGCTTCCCTTCGCCCGGTGGGAGATTGCGCCAAAAGAATTTTCAACAGGTTTTCCCTCTTTTCAATTTCTCATCCTGGAGTATTTTAAGTATAATGAAATTTATGAGAACCAGCTTCGCTGTAATAATCACATTTCTGATTCCTGTTATCTTCCCCGCACATCGGTCTGAAGCGGGTTGTGAACCGTTACGCATCCCTTCACTGGATAGCCTGGCTTCTGATCTTTCATTACTTGGATATGTGCCTTCAGGAGGAAATCTACTTGTGCTGGCGGCTGCAAATCACTGGTTTGGATTATTGTCCGGAGTACAATTACTGCCGGGGGACAGCAGGGAGCTGAACGCTATTCAGGAAGACACGTCCGGAAAGTGGGGGTATTACGGTATCGCTGACTGGTCCGCAGGTGGAGATAAGGTTCTGGTCCTTGCCCCTTCCCATCGCTGTCTTCCTCTCGAAATCCAATCAGAGGTTCCGACTGGTTCAGAAACTGGCTTCATTCTCGATGGTTACGAAACTCTCCGGAATCCTCAGGCAGCTATCAGAACTCCTGGAATGCATGTGACTGATCTGATACCTGATTCCACAGGAAGATACACATTCTCAGCTGCGGAACATGGAATTTACTGGGTGGAGGTAATGGAGCAGACGACATCGGGACCTTCCATTACCCTTCTCTTCCCTGTGATATCAGGCGGCACGGTAGTGGATGTTCTGCTGGGTAACATACCTTCAGCAGCATCAGATGCAGCATGCCCTGAAGATGTACTCGATGAGATTAACATGCTCAGAGAGAATGCGGGAATCGCAGCTCTTCATCATGAAAGCATGCTTGATTCCATTGCTTCTATAAGAGCAGGTGCTCTAG
>DAOWJX010000352.1 GCA_030640155.1 Candidatus Aegiribacteria sp.
ATATAACAACAGCTTAACCCATATGAAAGGTGGGGCACTTCACTTCGAATCGCTCAATTTAGGATTATATATACATCAAGGAAGGTCGATTGAGCATAACGCAGTATGCGAGTGTCTTATGTGACGTTGCAGTAGTAACTCTGGTGAGATATGCGGACTAGAGCATGTAGAATACTACAACGCTCAAGAGTGTTGTCGAATCTTTGAAATATTGATAATACTGATCGTTATCGGGCAGGCCTCTTCTTGATCTGTTCCTGTAGTAATATCCGAATTGAGTCCTTACAGGATCGAAAGTCATTTCCAATCCCATTGAAAATCCCATTCTCGGGTTATAGAAATATGGACCATCAGTAAATGAAACTCCCAAAAAGCTATTCAGGAAGTATGCAGTGGGGTTTTCTATTATCAGCCGGCCGATGTATTCCGCATCTTTTCCCGGTGAGATGATTTCACACTCGAATCCGATCTTCGAATTCTTCAGGTGTTCAGCAAGTATCATAACTCCAATCGCAGTTCTTGTAGGATAGTGATCGGTGGGGGATGCAATTACAAGTCCAGCGTTACCGATACCGAATTCAACCCTGATACCGCCATGCCAGCAGAACTGATTCTCACTCCAGGACAGATCATACTGGGTGATCACCGTAGAATCAGTTGTGTATTCATTATCGGTCTCGTTAATATCCGCTGATCCGAACCTCATACCCCCTGATACTCCTATGCTCAGGTTATCGGACAGGGAGTATGAAAGACCGGCAAGCGCCTCATGAAGATTTCCTTTTGAATCAAGGTACTGCAACATAGTTACCTCATCGGGAATATCAGGCTTGCCGTAGATGTAATTTGTGCCATTGTAGTCGAAGCATGAGACCATGCAGCAGCCTGCGGCTGCCGACAGCTCTTCCGTAATTCCAAAGCTGAAAGCTCCGAATGGTGAGAATGGTAGATCTTCTCCTCTGCAAATCTCAAGAACTATAGTACTCCTGACAGAAGTTGTTTCGGTCCAGCCGCCATAGTTCAAACCAAGAGAAATTGCTTCAGCGCCGAAACCGGGGATTCCCGCAGGATTGAGAAACACAGAATACGCATCATCGACTCCCACTGTCATCGCACCTCCGAGAGCCAGAGATCTCGGGACCAAACATGGTAATGGTGTCCCCTGACCCAGAGCATCGATGAAGCCGAAAGCAGCGGATTGTCCCGAAAGGAGGATAACACATACAAGTTTAATAATGGCGACGAATCCATCTGATTGCTTCGATGATTCCTGTTTATTCATATGTATTTCCTTTTTGAGATAGTCTGTGATTTATAATCTTGAAGAGCGAATATTATACAATGCGTCTCATTAAATATAAAGAAGGATATTTCTTCCAGCCAGCTCACCTGACAGTTATAAAGTCGCGGCTTGCAGAACTTCAGAAATTAGTGATATTCGTTTCGGGTTTTGAGGAGTTCCATTTTACATTACCGGAGGGATTCATGAAAACCGGTCTTGATCGATTACGGCGGGAGATGCTTCCCGGCAGATGCATAGGACTGCTTTCTCATTATGCTGCTGTTAATTCACAGTACAGGTTGTCAGTTGATGTGCTTTCCGGGATGAATGGAATAGAACTTACCGCGCTATTCGGACCTCAGCACGGGTTCTATGGTGAGACGCAGGATAACATGATCGAGTGGGATGGTTACACTCATCCTGACTACGGTATTCCGGTTCACAGCCTTTACGGGAATACCCGTGAACCCACCTCTGAAATGCTGGAAGGACTGGACTGTTTTGTAGTGGATCTTCAGGATGTCGGGTCCAGGTATTACACCTATGTTTACACAATGGCATACTGCATGAGAAAATGCCATGAACTCGGGATTCCCGTTATCATACTCGACAGGCCTAATCCTCTTGGAAATTCGATTATCGAGGGAAAACCACTGCTGCCAGGGTACGAATCATTTGTCGGTCTCTACCCGATTCCTGTTCGTCACGCGCTGACAATTGGAGAACTCGCAAGATTATTTGCACGTTTCGATTCCATTCCTGAGCCCGTGGTTATTGAAATGACCGGATGGGACGGTCAGGGAATTTCCGATGAATGTACCTGGGTCTATCCTTCACCCAATATGCCTTCGCCTGATACTGCTCTTGTCTATCCCGGAATGTGTCTGCTGGAAGCGACGAATCTTTCCGAAGGACGGGGAACCACCAGACCGTTCAATGTATTCGGGGCACCATGGATTGATGGAAAAGAGCTCTGTTCCAGTCTGAATGGAACCATATGGATGGAGGGTGCGGTCCTCAGACCACATTCTTTTCTGCCTACATTCAACAAACACAGCGGAGTAATGTGCTATGGCGCTGAAATCCATGTTATCGACATATCCTGTTTCAGATCATTGAGAATGGCACTGGGCATTCTTCTTGAAACTTTCAGATATTCACAGACCCGGTGGAATCCTCCGCCATACGAGTACGAATTTGAAAGAATACCCGTAGATATTCTTACGGGAAGTTCGAAAGTGAGAGAGGCTGTGAAAGCAAGAAATGAGAGTGTTCTAATTGAATTTGCAGAGGGTGATCCTGCCGGTCACACCGAACTGACCAGAGGGGCCTTGCTGTATAACAGGGAATTCCGCAGGTGAAAATCGGAATACTGTCAGACATCCACGGTAATCTTCCTGCTCTCGAAGCTTCATGGGATCTGTTTGAGACCGAGGGAATTGAGCAGATCGTCTGTCTTGGTGATCTCGTTCAGTTCGGTCCTTATCCCGGAGAAGTAATCGATTTCGTGAGACAGCACGATATGGATATTGTTCAGGGTAACTGCGACCGGACGGTTGCAAAAGGGAGGAGCGATACCGGAGACAGCTACCCGAATATTCACTGGGAGCAGCTGGCCCGGAAAACACTTCAATGGACGGAAGACAATATCACGGATTCTCAGAGGAAGTTCCTTCGGAAGCTTCCTTCCGAAGTGAGGTATCAGATCGGAAGCAGGAGAATTCTGTGTGTTCATGGTCTTCCAGGAAAGATCTCCAGTGGTATTCAGCCAAACATGCCGAACGAGGCTTACGATCTTCTTTTTAAAAGAAATTCCTGTGATGTGCTGGTTCTCGGGCATACTCACGAGATGTTTCTCAAAGGTCGTGGCTCGCGGATGATAGTCAATCCGGGCAGTATCGGCGGTGGTACAATCCCGGGTGAAGCTACCGTAGCTGTGATTGAAGTAGATGAAGAAAACACTACAACATCGGTCTGCTGGCACCGCGTTCCGTACGATATTCAGAAGTACGAGACAAAGTACAAAGCGGAAGGTCTTCCGGAGATATTTCTCAGGTGTATTCTCCTTGGCAGAGATCCCAGGGGAGAATGGCATACAAAAGTA
>DAOWJX010000225.1 GCA_030640155.1 Candidatus Aegiribacteria sp.
AGGTTGTCATTTTTCATTGAGCTTGTGCTTGTTGCGATATCAGGGCAGGCTTTGAGGGGCGATGGTGTACCCGGGATCGTGATAGTAGCATTCAGCATGTGGATTGTTGTATGTCTTAATGAACAGAAGACAGTGCAGTCTTTCCAGATGGAATGGCTGAATCCCATTAACTCAAGAGCAGCATGGTAGCAGAATATCCCTTTATCCCTTACTGCCGCTGCAACCAGGTATCTGTCAGGTTCAAATGTTCCGACGTTCGCCCCGTAAGGTACAACTGCATATACTGTCCTGGAAATGTTTACTATGCGGCCTTTTCTCCGATGGTATTTTATTATATTGGAAGCGTCTGAAAGCCTGTTCTTACCATAATAATCGGCAAAGGACTGAAGAGTAAAAACAGGTATAGTGCTGAAGAATTTTTCGGGATTTGGTTTGTGTTTCGTTTTCATAATGGTAAAAATATTACCCATAACGCTACAAAATGTCAAGTAGCAGATAATCTTCACCAATACCTGAATGGATTGAAAGGACTAAAGGAGAGACGGTTCTTCAACCTGTGTTTGAATAAACGAAATTACATACTTGGATTAAGAATGAATATCCGATATTGTTCCATCAAATAAGAAATCTTCCACACAGACGAATGTGATTGAATAAATGAGCATAGCCGGAACCGCCCTGAAACAATGACAGCTCGTTCGCCTGCGCAACAGGTTTTTTCATCGTTGAGGATGTTATCCTGCATGATACAGGCCCGACAGTATCTTCCATTACAAGAGTAAGCCTTGAACGCATTGATGATGACATGCTTGGAGAATCACTTGATGTAATCTGGGAAGGTTAAGTCAATACGAGAATTCTTGAAGACATCAGCCTGCCTGCTATGACAGACTGGGACAAACCGGATAAATTCAATTCATTTCTCCGTGCTGTCATATGGTCCAATCTAGATCTCAGCCAGTGAATTCAGAATAGTTATGAGCGTTCAGATCAGCGTTTCTTTCTGGAGATATGACTCACTGAAGTTTCTCCCATGTTTTTCACAGTTCCAGAGATACCTAGTTGACGTAGAGCCTTTCGGGCTTTCGCCATGTTATTGTGTGGAACTTTCAGAACGTGCTGATTCTTTCTACTTGCTTTCAATCTTTTTGCAGCTTGGAGAATTCTGTCGAAGTTTCCGCTTCTCTCGATTTCAGTCGCACGATTTCTAGTGGCTGCGTCGAGTCTTCGTCCTCCGGGAAGTTTTACTTCAGTCTTTCCGGATTTGCCTGCAGCTTTACGTTTATGTAATTTATGAGACTTTGATTCGCTCATTACTCACCTCCCTCCAGTAGTGTTACTCCCAGACAAAGGGCTAATGCTCGATGGATTTCTGAAAGATCATCTGCATTAATCCTGCCGAGTTTCTTCAAGAATCTTCCAGTTGATAGTGATTTAACCTGAAAGCAATCTGCATGTGAATGCATCCGCAAACCGTTTCGCTTTCCCGGATGAATATCTATCATCCATGGATAGGATGATCTTGAAGCTTGATATTTTGTAATAGGTACTACAATCCGAATTGGCAATCGACCCACATAATCCGCATTCACCACTACAGCAGGTCGTTCCTTTCCTATCTCACTTCCATACTTCGGGTCGAAATCTATTAACCAGATCTCCCCCTGATAAGGCTGGGTCTCATCGCTATTCGTAATCATCAGGTTCCTCAGCAATACGGAGATCGGTGAGATCCTTCGATTTCAGGTAATCCTCGGCAGCACGCTCCAGAATCGGACTTAGTGCTTCTGCCCTCTCTTGATCTGACATCTTCATTAAGCGGGAAAGCTGGGTATCGATGGGAGTGTACTCCATGTCCGGAAGAAGATGACTTGCCCATGCATTGGTAATCATGCCCTCAGAGAGAGCTCTCAGGACAAGCTGTCGGAATCTCACGGGTTCTTCCGGAAAGCAATATTCGCCTGGCTCATTACGACGCCAGCCCTTCCTGCTTATCCACCTGCATGTACTCTGGTAGCTTTCCTTTGTGATTACACGAAGGTTATATGCTCTTCGAACCCAGGCCTGAATACTCACTCCATGCTTTTTCTTCAGCTCCAGAAGTTCAGTCAGGTTAAGCTTTCTTCGTTTCTCTCCGATCTCAGAAAAGACGGTTTCAGACGGGAGAAGAAATGCAGCTGCAAACCTGTGAGCCAGCTTCTCATCATCCGTTCCTGTATAGTCATGAGCTATCTCGTGTGCGATATTGAACCGCTTCCTGTCGGCAGAAAGGTTACGTCTAATTACAATTGCCGGGAAATCGTTATTAACAGTACCGCTTAACCCATCAAAACCGTCAACTGTATCAAATTCGACAATCATCCCGCCCTTCGATTCAAAAAGGTCGGTAACACTGGGAATGGGTGCCGAACCAAGCTGCCATTCGCTGCGAAGTGCAGCAGCTGCAGCTTCTGCATCCTCCTGATTGGAAACTGAATATTGATTGGTGAAGGCAGGTCTGCTATTGAGGTCGAACATTTCGCGAAGAGAGTAATATTCTTCGAGGTAGAGGGATGCTCTGCTTTGTATAGCTTTCCTGTGTCCGGCAGAAAGACTAGTTCTCTGTCTGAATGCTAACCATTCCACGGTAACGGAAGGCTTCGAAAGAAGAAATGTGGGCGTAACCTGGTAAACAGCACACAGTGCGTTGAGAATTCTGAGAGAGGGTGAGCCTTTCCCCTGCTCGTACTTGGAGATGGCGGCAGAGGTTAGTTCAATTCCCTTTCCTGAAAGCCTGGCAACAGCATCTTTCTGGGTTAGACCAGCCATTAGCCTTGCCTGCTTTAATCGGATCAGTTCCATCTCAACCCCCTTTTTGGAATAGATCTATAACATGTAGTTGAATTTATGTAACATTGTGACATTTGTCAACCAGGAGTTGAAACTATGCATAATAGAGCGAAGATTATATTCCGACTTATCTTCGAAACGGTATGAATCGCATTTACTTTTATATGCTGTTAGGTGCTCTGCAATTAATAACCGAAATTACGTACTTGGATTAAGGATAGAATTCCGATATTGTTCCATCTGACATGAAACCCTTTACACAAAGAATGTGATTGAACAAATGAGCATAGCCGGAACCGCACCGGAACAGGAACAGCTCGTACGCCTGCGCAACAGGTATTTCATTGTTGATAAGGAAGGCGGTTATCTGAAGTGTTTTCTTGCGTTCTGCACCTTCCAGAGCAGCGGTGGATGAGTTCTCATCAATTCCTGTAATCTATTATTATCCGGGAAAAGAAGCTCAGGCAGCAGTTCTCCCCGCTGGAGCCTGTTGACAAATTCCTGTTCATCATCATTGAGGATGGTAAATGCCTCAAGGATTTCCCATGCTTCTGATTTCAACGAGTCAAATTCAGGATGATCATCCACTAGAAGCATTGGAATGAGTGTTTTCAGGAAATGTTCCCTCGTAACCCTTCTCATGACAGTATCTACTGAATAATCCGATACAGGTTTTGGCAGAGGTCCGGTGTAGGCGATG
>DAOWJX010000263.1 GCA_030640155.1 Candidatus Aegiribacteria sp.
ATCCCCACACCTATTGCCGCACCCACTCTCAGGCGACCAGAAGAATCCTTACAGGCTTTCGGAAATACGATAGTATTGTGGATATCTCTAACTGTAATAAGCCCCACAAGATGTAATTCATTATCCACCAGAGGCAATTTCTCAAGCCTGTGTTTTCTCAGTAATTCAAGAGCTTCCTCAAGATTTGTATCAGGGGGAGCGGTTATCAGTTCATCCACCGTTGTCATTAATTCGCTTACTGGAGTGGAAGGATCTAACTCAAACTGGTAATCACGATTAGTCAGCATGCCCGCAAGTCTATCACCATTCATAATCGGAAAGCCTGATACTCCGTGTATACGTGAAAGCTCGAGGGCATCACCAATAACCGAGTCTATTTCAAGTGTTACCGGATCAACAATAACACCACTTTCCGCCCTCTTCACTCGTCTTACATGTTCTGCCTGCCTTACAGGTAACAGGTTTTTATGAATTACCCCCATACCTCCCTCCTGCGCAAGAGCAATGGCCATATCAGCTTCGGTTACAGTATCCATTGCAGCGCTGAGAATGGGAATATTCAAGGTGATATTCCGAGCCAGTCTTGTTGTCAGATTTACTTCGGAAGGGAGTATACCCGATCGACCGGGTAGAATCAGAATATCATCGTATGTAAGTGCTTCCCTGATATTGGAAAGGTTCATATTTCTCTCCGTCCAGATGTTTATCCGGGTCAGTCACACCAGTAAATGAACCTGCCGCAGGCAGGACATGTTTCAACCTGTTTGTTTCTGTCAGGAGAAGCAACAAAAGCAGTGGGTAACTGTGTAAAACATCCACTGCACCGTTCATGAATAACGGGAACTACAGCGTTACCGTAATGACTGGCAAGTTGATCATACATATTACGGTTTCTCCGGGTGATTAATAAAGCAAGTTCATTCCGCATTTTTTTTAATTCCACTACCGCTGCTGCCGGTGACAGCCCAAGTTTTTTCTCCTGTTTCTGGATATCCTTATTCTGGAGGTCTGATATCATAACATCAAGATCGTGAAGGCTGATCAGTCTTTCAAGGTCTTTGTTCATTCTGCTTACTTCCCTGGAGGGTAAATTGTAATATCGATGCTGCTTCAACCGGTGAATCGGCTGATAACAATTTTTCTGCTCCATCCGTTCGAAGCAGTTTGGCGAGATGTTTGATTAACTTCATGTGCTCTTCCGGTCCGGACGGTTTCACAGGAGTTATGAAGAGTATGATCACCTTTACTTTTTTTCTAGGCCAGGGGATGCCCTTTTCTGATTTCCCGATAGCAATCATGAAATCATCTACGAGTATGCTCCTGCAATGAGGCATTGCAATACCATTATGAACAATTGTCGGTTCTGCCTGTTCTCTTGTTTCAAGTGCTGTTAGAAGAAGCTCCTCGGTAGTCTTCTGGAATGAGAATAGTTTTAGTAAGTCCGCAAGCGCTGCTTTTCTGTTAACGGATGTGATACTCCAATTGCTAAAAATCGGTCTTTTCAAATGCCCTCCTTGTCCGACTTGGTCTTTAATATAGAATTTGTTTATCGTCCTGCAAGTAGCATATTGAATTCAAGCGGGGTGAATAATGTCCAAAGATAAAAAAATAGTCGAATTTACTTTCCAGGAGGATTCCCTCGTTGTTTCTTTTTTAAGGAATATTGTACATAACATTTCTCCTTTATTGTCTCAATTACTTGATAAACTCCCTATGGATAGAAATGTGATACTGAACATATTTTCGCTTCAGGAGGATGGAGCACTTCCAATACTCCTAGACGGACACATCTGGTTATCCATCTCTATAAGTGCAGGAGATTCCCGCATCACATCGCTGAAAAGTGCTTCAAGGCTCGAACTGGAGGAATGGCTGGAGACATTTCATGGTGGCAGACCGGGAATTCTTACCGATGAAACCGGACATGTTTTCGCAATGACGGAAACCGCCAGTGAGATTTTTACCGGATACAGAGGCACTTCTCTTCGAGATTTTCTCGATCAGGTTTCAATGACAGCGTTTATTTCCGCAAGTTCGAAAAGCCTTTCAGGGAAACAGGTCAGGGAATTCTCGGTTCTGACTAAAACAGGTCATATGAATAAAAGGTCTTTAGTCGCATCTCTTCAGAAAATCGGCGTTGGTAACAGGTTGCTGATTGTATCCTTTTCTTCTCCCTCTATGGCGATGACAACATTTGAGCAGGATGACTCGAAATTCGCAAAAACCCTTTTCTCCGTAATTCCCATTCCTGCGGTAAGGATTAATGGAAAAGGAACTATAGTTGCAGTAAACAGCTATGCAGCACACATTGTCTCCAGTTCAGGAGGAAAGGATCTGCTCTCCACACAGTTCAATGATTGGATAATAAAAGAAGATAAGGCAAAAGTAGCTGCTCTGTTTGACAATAAAGTCAATACCATGGTTGCGCCTTTTCAGTTCAGAGCGGGGCTGATTGTGACAGAATACCTTGTGATGCACTTTGAAATGACCAGTCTCCTCATGCCTGATGGAGAGAGCCTGATCGTCTTTTTCATGCCTGTTGATATTAGTAGAGGCTCTGATACTGAAACCTTTCCCGGGCAGATTATTCTAGAACTTATCAATGTACTTCATGAATTCAACAGAGAGAAGGATTCAATTCGTTCTCTTCTCGAATTTCTCAGAGTTGGTACAGGAGCCAGAGGAGCTGCATACATCTCCAGATCGAGAAAAGTCGCTGTTGGAGACGCACCTTTGACTGCAAGTGAGCAGGTTCAACTTGATAGGGGTAAGAATACCTGGACGGAAGATATCCTTGGATTCAATCTGACAATTCCAGTTCAGCAGAAACAAGGTCAGGCTCATCTCAAAATAACAGGAACACCATCCCGTAACCTGGACCCCCTCGGAAGACTGGTTCTGCAGCTTGTTCCCATACTGATGCAGTACTCACAATCCCATCAGTATCAAAGAAGCACGATGAAACTATTGAATTCAATCTCAGAATTCATGGCTCTTCTGAAGGGACGTGAGCGAAACGTACGAATACTGCTTGATGAAATTGGATCAATCATCGGAGCTGAATACATGGTAATACACAAAGTAAGCTCCAGAGAACCGGTTCTCAGACCTCTTGTGTCATCTGGAACTTCAACAGATCCAAGCATTCTTTCTCTCGAAATTCCATCGGTTGCATCCTGGGCTTACACGCACACGGAAACGTGCTATGTCCCTGATACAGCAGTCGATCAAAGATTCTCGTCTATTTTTCCCTCTTCCAGAAGCGAGTTGACTGTTCCGCTTATCTCCGAAGGTAGAGCGATAGGAACTCTCACGGCAGGGAGCAGTCTCAGAGATGCTTTTAAGAACCCGCTTCCCGGGCTTCTTCGCACTTTATGCGTTGGTTTGACACTGTGGTTACTCAGAAATACTCATGGAGATAAACAGAATAATGTCATGCAGCAAAAAGAAAAGCCCAGTCAACATATAGGGCTGGAAGATCTTCTCCTGAGTCTTTCTCACAGAATGAGAGCCCCTATAACCACTCTTAGAGGACATACAGATCTACTGATCTCAGAAAAACTGGGGGAACTCACATCTGATCAGAAGAGCTCCTTGAAGGCTATGAATACCGCGCTTATCGATCTTGTTGAGTACGCGGAGCGAATGCTGACTTTCATGAAGATAGAATTGAGTGATGAAGCTCTGAAAATTATCTGGGCTCGACCGGCTGATGTTGTTTCTTCATTATTGCCAATTTTCTCGGAAATGGGAAAAAACCAGAAAGTCTCTGTTAGGGCGGAACTTCCTTCAGAACCCTTCACTGCAAGTTTCGACAGATCACGCCTTGAACAGATAATCGGAAATCTTGTACACAATGCTATTCAGTACAATGTACCTGACGGATCAATAAATATCAACGTAAAACTGGACAACAGCACTCACTGGATTCTTGAAGTATTCAATACCGGTAGCGGCATCCCTCCAGAGGATCTGCCAAATGTATTTGACAGGTTCTACACAGGCAGCAATAACATAGAGGTTACTCGAGGCCTGGGGATCGGATTGACAATCGTAAAGAGTTTTACCCAAC
>DAOWJX010000239.1 GCA_030640155.1 Candidatus Aegiribacteria sp.
ATTCTCAGGCCGCCGGTTTCCCCCGTGAAACAGATTCTATCATCAGCAGTGGCAGCCCATGCCGGGAATTCTCCGATATACCAGCTTTCGATTTTTCTTCCCCGCAGATCGTATTCGGTCAGGAGACCATCGTGCGCGATCATGAATGTGGAGCTGGCTGTACTGAAAGGCCCGCTGAAGTATTCGGATTCGAAAAGCGTACTTACAGTCTGATCGGGAACGATAATAATCACTCTCTGCGGCATTCCTGAAGGGCATTCCTTGAATAGAACATTCCCTTCGATCAGAATGACGTTTCTTCCGGCTCCGGGCTCATCTGAGAGTATTTCGATATTATCACAATGGTTCAAGAGATAAAGACCTCTGTGCCGGCCATCGGTAAGAAGAAGCCCCTCCGGAATATCCTTCAGGGCAATTTCAGCTGACGCGGGATTCAGAGGCTCTATTAGAGAAACAAGGATCAGAAGAACAAGCATGAACAGTTCCTATCTTCTGCCTACAGGTGCTATATAGATTACAAATTCATCTCTGCCATCAAGATCCAGCAGAGAATCCATAATGTCCTGATCGTAAGCTCCGATAGCGCATGTGCCAAGTCCTGAAGCTGTGCATGCAAGATAGAGATTCTGGCAGACATGTCCCGCATCAAGAGCAATGATCTTATGAGAAACAGGACCGTATCGCCATTCGGTTCTGTATGGTATGACCGTCCAGATGAAAGTAACGGAGCATTCACCGGTGAATTTCTGATCAAGGCATCCCTTGATAACGCTGGAAGGAGGAATCCTGTCTCTAAGATGAGCAAGTGTATGATCAAAAGGAAGGTATCTGTACAGCCCGGGGTCCAGTCCACTGACGTTATTGACTGAAAGATATGTTTCGAAAGGATGACGAGCTCCACCGGACGGAACTGTTCTGAATGAAGCGATACCATTTCGAACGATACTCTTCACTCCCTGTGTGGCCCAGAGAAGCCAGGATAGTTCGACTATGGAGACCGGTTCCCCTGTGAAACTTCTTACGCTTTTTCTTGACATGACAGCTTCTGAGATAGAGGAGTTCGGAAAATCATCCATATCAATCGCTGGGAGAGATACCAGAGATACTCCTTCAGGAACAGGTTTCTGAAGAGGAGGATGTTCAATCCCTTTTGACTGATCGCTCTCAAAGCTCTCAAGCAGATCCCAGTTTGCTTTCAGATTGTGTCTGTCAGACATGCCTCTTCTCCTTTACTACCAGTTGAGAAGGTCTTCCGGAATGGTATACACAATCCAGGGGACGAAACATCCTGACTCTTCAGTCCAGGTTCTGCCTCCGAAGAGAAGATGACCTTGCGGACTGATGGCAAGCCCGCTTCCTGTATTCCATAAACTGTTTCCAGCGTTCATTTCCCAGATGATATTGCCCTGGTGATCAAGCCTGTATAGTATCGCGTCGTAACTGGCTCTACCTGAAGACATAGTGTTCGCCAGAACAACGAATCCACCTATTTCCGGTTCAACGGCATCCCAGGCCGAATCATTATCATCACCGTCAATCGTGATTGACCAGATCACGTTTCCTGAAGCATTCAATCTGACAAGCCAGATGTCCGACTGGTAATTGCCGGGCTGCATAGTGATTCCAGTCAGAAAAAACCCTCCTTCAGAGGATTCTATAAGACACTTCGCTGTTTCATGTCCGCCATTGTCGAAAGAGTAAGCATTCAATCCCGTACCTGTCGAATCGGTGATTACGATGTAGAAATTTCCGGAGCTGCCTCCGCCAAGAGCGAAACCACCGTTTTCCAGAGCGGCTACAGAATACGCTGCTTCGGACATTGATGTTCCGAAGGTTCTGGTCCATTCAAGATATCCGCCGGAATCCATCCGAACAAGCCAGAAATCTTTTCCGCCGGCACCCATGGATTCGGTAAATCCTGCTGCTATAAAGCCTCCGTCAGCTGTCTGCGAGATATCATACAATACATCATCATTGATATTACTGATTTTCCTGCACCAGAGAAGATTCCCGAAGTTATCGAACTTTGCCACAAAACCATCATAAACGGTACCGGAGAAGATGCTGCCGCAAACAACAAATCCACCGGATACCTGGATTACATCCTGCCCTGAAGTAGCCAGTCCCCAGCCCGTGGTCTTCTCCCACGGAATTGATCCGTCCGACATGATTCTGATAAGAAAAAGAGAAGTTATTTCATCATCCTGTGAGCCGATATCCCCAACGCAGATCGCTCCGCCGTCATCTGTGAAATCAACTCCCCAGATACAGCTGTCGAATTCAGAAGGTATTTCTGTTTCCCAAAGAATCCGCGCAGGACCTGACAATGCTGAATGTGAAAATAGAAATAGAAGGGCTGAAAGAAACAGGAACATTTCAGTATTCAACCGAAGCTGTTTCGAAAAAATGCATTCCTTTAATAACATTTTCCGTAAATGTCCCTTCATATTATCCATAAGGTCAGTAATTTCGACTTGCTTGTCAAGGCTTTACTGAATGAAACTGTCTGCGAAAGTCAGGGAATGAACTTTACACTGGTGATATTTGCGGTTTAGTTATTTCGGAATGTAATTATCAGAATATCGCATACAGGAACGGTGCCAGTACCGAGCCCTGCGCAAGTATAATTATCAGACTGAGCAGCAGCAGCACAACAATTATCGGTGCCAGCCACCACTTTTTGCGAACCTTGAGGAAATCCCATATCTCTTTAAAATGTCCCATATCATTTCCAATTCTAATAAGGTTTGTCAGGTCTGCTGCATGGTCCGTCATCATCGACAACCAGCCAGTATGACCGCGTGTTCTTACTGGAACGCATTCGGAGAGGATCCTTTCCCAGAAGGCGCATAATGAGTCCCGTAGGAACAACAGCGATGAAGAATACAAGAGTCAGCAGAATATTCGTTACGATAAAGCCCATAATGACCGCAAGCTTCATCCAGTATTTCTCCAGCGGTCGCAGAATAGAGGGGATTACAAGAGCCGTAAACAGAAAAAATCCGGATAATCCTGTTGAAAAGAGCCATAAAGGCTTATCTTTGATGTAGAACAGGATGGCCAGGACTGCAAACGCTCCTGCCATTGTCAGACCGAACTTCTTCAGTTTGCGGATTTGATCCATACCGATATCTCCATCAGTCAAGCTTGAATACCTTCTTCCAGTCCTTCTCCTCTGTCAGTTCAGGTTGTTCTTCTTTGAGGAGCAGGCAATTACCCAGAGCAAGAATATCCATTTCCGTTCTCATGAAACAGAGATAAGCGTCGTACGGTGAACATACGATGGGCTCACCCCTTACATTGAAACTAGTGTTTATGATTACTCCGCAGCCGGTTTTGTTCATGAACCTTGATATGAGATTATAGTATTTAGGATTGTATTTCCCGTCTACAGTCTGAATACGGGCGGAATAATCTACATGAGTGACCGCCGGTATATCCGATCTGGGAATTTTCAGTTTCTCCATCCCGAAAAGATCCTCTTCTTCATTTAACTTATTCCTGCGGTTTTTCTGGACAGGCGCAACGAGAAGCATGTACGGGCTGGGTACATCGATCTCGAAGTACTCTTCAGCAACTTCGTTGAGAACCGATGGCGCGAAGGGCCTGAAGGATTCCCGATACTTGATTTTCAGATTCATTAATGATTGCATGTCTGTACTTCTGGCGTCTCCGATAATTGATCTGTTCCCCAGAGCTCTTGGACCAAATTCCATTCTTCCGGAAAACCATCCAATAACTTTACCTGAAATGATTGCATCGCTTACTTCTTCTATGATGCTTTCTTCATCAAGCCTTTTATACGGATATCCGCCATTCACGAGCCAGGATTCGATCTCATCATCACTCCAGTGTGGTCCAAGGTAGGATCCATTCTGGCTGTCATTTACTCCATCTGCAACCCTTGTCTTATCCAGAATCTGGTGCCATACGAAAAGAGCTGCACCAAGAGCGCCTCCGGCATCGCCCGCAGCAGGCTGAATCCAGATAGCATCAAAAAGGCCGGATCGAAGGATTTTTCCATTTGCAACGCAGTTAAGAGTGACTCCTCCTGCCAGGCAGAGGTTTCTCTGGCCGGTTTCCGATTTCACATGCTTCGCGGTTCTCATCATTACTTCTTCTGCAACAGCCTGCACCGATGCAGCAAGATCCATATCCCTTTGAGTAATGATATTCTCCGGTGTTCTGGGAGGTCCGCCGAATAGTCTGTGGAATGCTCGGGAAGTCATGGTCAATCCCTGACAATAATTGAAATACTTCATATTCAATCTGAAACTGCCGTCCTCTTTCAGGTCCATGATGTGTTCAAGAATTGTCTGTACAAAACGGGGTTCACCATATGGAGCCAGTCCCATAACCTTGTACTCTCCCGAGTTTACTCTAAACCCCGTGTAGTATGTAAACGCTGTGTACAGAAGTCCCAGACTGTGAGGGAAGTTTAACTCATACATGAGTTCTATATGATTGTTTTTACCTATCCCCCATGATGCGGTTGCCCATTCGCCGACACCATCCATTGTTATGATGGCCGCCTCTCTGAAGGGGCTCGGGAAGAATGCCGATGCGGAGTGAGACTGATGATGTTCCGGATAAAACAGCTCTCCGTTGAACTCTCCGAGGTTTTTTCTGATGCGATCACCCATCCAGAGTTTTTCCTTAAGCCAGAGGGGCATGGATTTCAGAAAAGAGGGCAGACCGGACGGGGCAAATGCAAGATATGTCTCAAGGAGTCTTTCGAACTTGAGAAAAGGTTTATCGTAAAAAGCCACCTGGGTGAGCGACTCTGCATTTGTGCCACCTTCATCAAGACAGTATCTTATGGCATGTTCAGGGAATCGGTGGTCGTGCTTTTTTCTCGTGAACCGTTCTTCCTGTGCTGCAGCTACGATTTTGCCATTATGCACCAGGCAGGCAGCTGAATCATGGTAGAAAGCGGAAATTCCGAGTATCCAGGCGTCTATTGAGATCTCCTCCTGAAGTTGTGAAACAAAATCAAGTTGATTAAATTCAATCAATTCACCTGACTAGTTAAAAAGATTCTTCTGAATACAAATACTGAATGGGCATTATAATGAAAGATACCAAACTGAGCGATTCGACGGTGAAAGTCCTGAAAATAGCCGTAATTGTACTAGGCAGTGTGCTTGTACTGATTGCGCTGTTCTCAAATATTCTGGGATTAAGCACCAGTTCAGGATTAAGCAGTAATCAGATACTATTTGCAGTAGCGGGAGTCATTCTGATAATGATAGGCCTTCTCGGCAGGCGCTTTCCGGTATTCTACGAGAGTACAGCAAAGATATTCCTTAGTATCGTGATTGCGGTGATCTTACTTGATCTTCTGTCTCTTGTTCTGGTAAAGCTGATTGATCCGGAAAGGTTCAGGATCAGGGCGCAAAAGATTGAAGTGGGTCATCTTGATGAAGTTGAGCATATAGTTGTATTGGGTCGCTATGAACCTTTTGTTGTGTGGAGATCCAACCCAATCATCAATTGTGATTCGATAACGATCAGTGAAGATGGCTTTCGCCTGACTCCGGAAGCATCACACAATCCTGATGCGTTCAGTGTATTAATGCTGGGAGGATCCTCGATGTGGGGCGCGGGGGTATCTGATTCAGGTACAATCGCAGCATACCTGCAGAGGGACTTATCGGAATTGATTGATAAACCTGTCGCAGTGTTCAATCTTGCTCAGCAAGGTCATTCCTCTACACAGGAGGTGATCGAGCTTCTGCTGCAGCTCAGAAATGGTAATATCCCTGATCTTGTGATATCCTATGGGGGATTCAATGATGTCTGGGGCGCTTACGAGAACGGACTTGCAGGCGTTCACCATTCACTGGAATCGATAGCTGGAAGGGTTGAAGGAACAGATGAAGCGCTTGGCATCATGCCTGTTTGGGAAATTATTCTCAGTAAAACAAATACGTGGCTTCTTGTTACCTCGCTTCGATGGAAGGGAATACTACCACAGGAGAATGTTGAAATTCCAACTTATAGAACGATGGGAATAAATTTTGACACGCTGACCTCACAGATTGTCAGCATCTATTATGGAAACTGCCGTGTTGCATCCGCACTTGCTGATTCCTACGAATTCGACTGTCTGTTTATATGGCACCCGACCATCTGGACAGGAGATAAAGTACTTACGGATCGGGAGCACATATTCTACGAAGGAGGGCATGAATCGTTCCTTGCAGGGGGAGATCCTGCATTCATAGAATTGCTTCAAGCAAGCTACGATCTTTTTGAAGAATCGATAACTGATTCGACTCGATACTTCTCTTTCAGGACTATTTTCGATGAAACTGAGGATGGAGTCTATTTAGATTATTCCGGGGCACATGTAAGAGCGGAAGCTAATGAGATGATTGCGGAAGAACTGATCAGAATAATATCGGAAACAGATTTACTTCTTTCGAATGACATGACAATACCTGACAATTGATTGTTCCAGTGTCAGTGGTGAAGATGTAAAAAGAGCATCCAACATTTACTCAGGGCTTTGACGGTGCAGATGTGTACTCTGCAGCATGGTTTCTGCAGATATTATCATCCGTAGCATTAACCGGGAAGAGGTACGAATAGTATTGTCTTTTCAGATGTGTTACGAGTTCCAAGCGTAAAGCCTGAGCCTGCAAGTGCCGCAAGTGACGTCCGACCCCGAGATGGCGCGCCATCTGTCTGAGAGTTGGAACAACTTTGTCTCTTGGTTATATGGAATTCCTGGATAAGATCGCAATAGGG
>DAOWJX010000248.1 GCA_030640155.1 Candidatus Aegiribacteria sp.
GAAACGGAACGGCACTTAAGGTTTCAAGTATTGACGGAATAATGTCCTGCGAAGGGAAACTGTAATGAATTACGAAAACCCCCACCGAAGACGGAACCCTCTTACCGGAAGATGGGTGCTGGTTTCACCGAATCGTTCCGCACGACCATGGCAGGGAAGCGTTGAAACCACTGAAAATATCGTTCCACTGCCGGAATTCGATCCCGACTGCCATCTCTGCCCCGGCACCCTCCGGGCGAATGGAGAACGGAATCCACGCTATAACGGTGTATTCGTATTCGATAACGATTTCCCCGCCCTGATGCATGACGTAAGCGCTTCATTCGAGAACACTCCCCCATGGAAACAGGGCATGATGGAAACCGGCATCTGCAGGGTAATCTGCTATTCTCCTGTTCATAACATCTCTGCTGCCGATCTTGATAACTCATCACTTCTTTCCGTCATAGATACATGGGAAAATCAGATCGTTGAATTGATGAGTATTCACGATATCAACTACGTACAGATCTTCGAGAACCGCGGAATCATGATGGGCTGCAGCAACCCCCATCCGCACGGTCAGATATGGGCAACAGGATCCGTTCCGTGTGACGTCGAATCCGAGGACTATCACCAGGCGGAGTACATGCATGCCAATGGAAAATGTCTCCTGTGCGACGTTCAAAAGCACGAGCTTGCGGCTGGTGAACGTATCGTTCTTGAAAACGACCACTGGACAGTACTTGTACCTTACTGGGCTGAATGGCCGTTCGAAACGATGCTTCTACCAAAACACCATTCAGCATCTCTTACAGATCTGGATAGTGAACAGAAGAATTCTCTGGCGGGAATCTGGAAACAGCTTCTTCTGTCGTACGATAACCTTTTCAATACATCGATGCCTTTCAGTTTCGGATGGCATATAGTGCCTCCTGACCCCCGTGAAGCAAAGTCATGGCATCTACACGCACATTTCTTTCCGCCCCTTCTACGATCCGCTACTGTCCGCAAGTTCATGGTGGGTTACGAAATGCTTGCTGAATCCCAGAGGGATATCACTCCCGAGGAGGCTGCAGAACGTCTCAGATTATCGATCGATTGAAACTCGCTGTCCCGTTGACGAAAACAAACTCGGAAAACTGGATTTGTCTCGTACTTCATTGTCTGCGGCATAGCAATCATTCATCAGGTATGATGATATCAAGAAGAGGTGTTCTGTTCAGGTTATCCTTCTATAAGCACTTGTTATATATTACTTGATTAGTATATGACAGCCATACGTGAGTTTACTCTCTCATGTGAGGAAACAATCATGGATGATCGGGATATAAAAAGAGATGATCAGCCCGAGAAACTGGTTAAACTCAGGCAACATGTCAGTAAAAATGACTCTGAAGAATCCGGCGTTGATCCTGGAGCAGCTTTCGACCTGGAAAGCCTTGAATTTTTCAAAAACATTATAGCCGCAGTACGAGAACCTATCCTGGTTCTGAACTCTGACCTGAAGTGTGTTTTCGCAAACAGGAGCTTTGTTCAGGTATTCAATATAGATCCTTCAGCCATATATGATCAGTCGATCTTCTTAATTGGTAACCGGTTTCTGAATATCCCGGAACTGAAAGAACTGCTCAATGAACTGCTCTCCATACACCAGGATTTCAATGAATATGAAGTCAATCTGGACCTGATTCATGTCGGTAACAGGGCTATGTCTCTGAACGCAACAGATACAGTACAGCAACCAGGCAAAGGAAGACTGATACTCCTGAGCTTCGAGGATATTACAATTCGCCTTGAAGCGGAAAAGCAACTTCAGGAAAATGAACGTAAATATCGAACGCTTTTCGACTCCTCAAGAGATGCAATCATGATGCTGGCGCCCCCGGACTGGTCTTTCATAGCCGGTAACCCGGCTACAATAAAACTGTTCAGATGTAATAGCGAAAGTGATTTTACATCCAGGCGACCATGGGAGCTTTCCCCTGAATACCAGCCTGACGGTCAGATTTCATCAATCAAGGCAAAGATGATGATAGAATCCGCTGTAAAAACAGGTTCAAATCTCTTCGAGTGGACTCACCAAAAAACTGATGGAGAAATTTTCCAGGCTTCAGTACTCCTGAGCAGGATCGAACTCCAGGGACATACTATGCTCCAGGCCACAGTCAGAGATATTACCAGTCGCAAGGAAGTCGAAGAAGAACTTAGAAACCACCGTTTCCACCTCGAGGAACTTGTCCGGAATCGAACCGCGGAACTCAGCGAAAGCGAAGAGAAATACCGGACTCTCGTCGAGCACAGTCATGACGGAATCTATATCTATGCTGGAGGTGGCTTTCCCTTCGTTAATAATCGAATGTGTGATATGACAGGTTACACAAAGGCGGAACTGTCCGGCATGAAGTTCTGGGAGCTGGCGCATCCTGAAGACCTGGATAGGATCCGCGAATATGAATTATTACGGGAGAGCGGAGCCGAAGTTCCCTCAGTATTTCAGGTCAGAGTAGTGAAAAAGGACGGTATAGAAAGGTACATAGAATTTTCAGCAAAGAATATCACGTACTGCGGTGAATACGCAGTTCTCGGAGTCGGTAGAGATATAACGGCTCTCAAGTTGTTCGACGAGGAACAGAGCAAGATGGATAAACTGGAATCACTCGGAATACTCGCGGGAGGAATAGCTCATGATTTCAATAATTTCCTTGCGGTGATCATAGGAAATCTCTCACTTGCTCGATTGATGGTTGAACCCGGAAGCAATATCTACGAGATACTTACCAGTTCGGAACATGCAGCAAGCCAGGCGTCCGCTCTTACAAGACAGCTCCTGACTTTCTCTAAGGGAGGAGAGCCTGTAAAGGATCTGGTTTCAATAACAACTCTGCTTCAGGAATCATGTAACTTCATCCTCAGCGGTTCAAATGTTACCGCTGAATTCAATTTTTCTGAAGACCTCCGGCTGATAAGCGCTGATCCGGGACAGATCACGCAGGTTATTAACAACATTATTCTCAATGCCAATCAGGCAATGCCTGAAGGAGGTCGAATATTCGTATCCGCTGAAAACATAGAGATCTCCGATAGCAACATTATCCCGCTTAAAAAAGATTCATACATTAAAATACAGATTAGAGATGAAGGAATAGGCATTCCTGAAGAGCAGCTAACTATAATTTTCGATCCATTCTTCTCAACGAAGCAGCTGGGAACCGGTCTTGGTCTGTCAACGGCCTATTCAATCATACACAAACATTATGGACATATTCTGGTCGAGAGCGGGATCAACTCCGGAAGTACGTTCATCATATATCTTCCTTCAGTAACCGAAATAATGGAAAAGAAGCAGATGGAAATTGATTTCCTCACCGCGGCTGAAGGAAGAATACTCATTATGGACGACAAGGATATTGTCAGAGATACGGTTTCAGCAATACTTGAACGTCTTGGATATGAAGTGGAATGCGCTGTTAATGGTCGTGAAGCCATAGAGAAGTACACCAGCAGCATGAAAAATGGAAACTCCTTCAACGCGGTGATCCTGGATCTGACAATTCCGAACGGTATGGGGGGCGCGGAGACGATGAAGGAGTTGCTGAAGATCGATCCTGATGTCCGTGCTATCGTATCAAGCGGTTACTCAACAGACCCTGTAATGTCGGACTATGAGACATACGGCTTCAGGGGAGTCATGCTCAAGCCTTATTCGATTTCTCAGATAGCATATGTACTGCAGGAAGTAATCGACAGCTAACCCTGCTTTTTCAGAAACAATTAGTAATCAGGAGTAAGTAAGATGAACATTAAGAAAATTTCGTTGAATCTGATGATCGTATCATTCGTACTGATAGCTTCTTCAGCAGTAAATGGGGATTACTGGTACGGAGATTTCACAGATGACAGAACTGTTGTCTTCTCTAATACTGCTGTTATCCTTTCCTATCCGGACATTGATTGCTCGCAAGGTGTCAGGCTTCCAATGGGAACTGAACTCGACATAACAGAGTCGAAGGGAAAGGACAGCTTACCGGATGGAATGCCATTTTACTGGTATGAGGCTACGTTTGAATACGATGATGTTGAATGTACCGGCTACATTCCCGGACCCGATCTCGCAATGACCAGCCTTGCACTCGGCGGAGACACGCTTTTTGTTTTCACAGTCACCGGATTCAACCCGGAGGAGCAATGTTTCATCGCGGCAGCGAGAATAATCAGTTCGGATGAGATCCTGGCGGAACAGGTTTTCCGTCCAATCAGCGCTGGTTCCGGACAATCTCCATACAGCTACTGCATCAGAGGAATGGAACTTCAGGTTGATGGATTCACCGGAATAGAAAATCTGATCGAGCTTTCATTTCTTTACGAAGCATGCGGATACGAGAACCGGGACGTTCTTTTCGCATGGACCGGTACCGATCTCTATATGGGACCGCATGCCAGTTCACAGTTCGATGCGGATTGCTACAACTTCAATGAGACATTCGTACTCTCTACCGACTCCGGTGGAGTAGACAACGAAGTTACTATTGGAGGTGTCCTGGAAGAATGGGAAGATGACGCAGATGACTACGTTGAGACAGAGAGAACATCTGTCACTTACATATGGAATGGGGAAGGATTTGAATGAATGCAGCCGGATATGAACATGTACTCAACGATAAGGAGACTGAGAACATTTCATCACTCTCAAGGATATTGTTAGCCACTGCGATTTTATTACTGATTCCTTCCAC